>JBJMTR010000349.1:0-7501 GCA_045811565.1 Bradyrhizobium sp. | reverse complement strand
GCTTCATGCTCTCATACATGGTGATGATGCCCTTGAAGCGCGCGGCATCGACTTCGGCCTTGTGTCCGCTCGCGGCCGAGATCTTGGCTTCGGTGGCCTTGGCTTCCTCGACCCGCGACTCGATGCGCTTTTCGGCGGCCTTCAGCAGGCTCTCGCGGATCTCGACTTCGCGCGCGCGGGCCTCGAGCTCCTGCCGACGCGCCTGCAGCCGTTCGAGGATCGCCCGCTCCGATGGCGAGACCTGCTGGGTCTGCTCGGGGAATGCCATGACGCCGCCCGGCTTCGGCGGCGGCTCCGCGGCCCTGGCTTCATCCTTTTTCCCTTCCTTCTTCTCTTCCTTCTTCTCTTCCTTGGGTTTTTCGGGCACCGAGCCGGTGAAATCGGCGGGATCGCCGCTCCTGTTGCCGCCGGGGAAGTTAAAATTCTCCTGCGCCCATGACGGCCTGGCCGACTGCGGATTGTAGTCGAAGACGTATCCCCCATCGAGGACCAGGCCGGCGATCTTCAGCACGACAAGACCGAGGATGGCAAACAGGACGACCGGGATGACACGAATGTCGCGGAACGATTTCATGCGGCGAAGCCACTGGCCCTTCGGCGTTCGGAAAAGGCTTCCGCCGCCGCGGCAATGGCCCTGGCGGCCGATATCTTCGGCTCCGGCGGCGGAGCTTCCGGCGCGGGCCGCGCAGCGAGCACGATCTTGGACAGGCGGCGGATCACGCTGTCGCCCTCGGCGAGCTGACTCTTCAGATGCGCCGACATTTGGGTTGCGGCCGTCAGCTGGCTGCCGAGATTCTCGTTGACGTCGCGAACCGTGTGCTTGAGGCCGCCGATCGCGCGCTCCGCGATTTCGGTTGCCGTGATCAGTTCCGCGATCGTGGCCTTGAGCGAATGTTCGTCGGCCTTCAGGCGCTTCAGGCGCTTGTTGAGCAGCATGCAATAGCCGATGGTCAGCAACAGCAGGATCGCCACCAGGCTCTCGATTGCAATTCCAAGGGAATGACTCATTGTGCCTCCATCAACTTGGTCTGCTCGTCAGCCTTCTCGAACATCGCGAAGGTGGTATTCGGCTTGCGCAAATTCTTGGTGACGCGGATGGCGACGCGCTCGCCGACCCGGCCCATGCGCCCTTCGGTCAAGACGACGCTGCCGCAGCGGACCGAGACCAGCGCGTCGGCGCGCATTTCCAGCGGCAGGGTGTCACCGACCTTCAGCTTCATCAGTTCCTTCAGCGGAATGTCGGCCTCATAGAGCACGGCATCGACGGCGATTTCGGCTTGCGCCACTTCGGTCGCAAAATGGCCTTCCCAGATCGGGTCGCGGCCGAATTTTTCGCCCATGAACATCTGCAACAGCACGTTGCGGATTGGTTCGATGGTCGCATAAGGCAGCAGCAATTCGATGTTGCCGCCGCGGTCTTCCATGTCGATGCGCAGGCGGACCAGGATCGCGGCATTGGCCGGGCGGCTGATGGCGGCGAAGCGCGGATTGGTTTCCAGACGGTCGATCGAAAAGGTCACCGGCGACAGCGGCCGGAACGCCTGCTCGGCATCGGCCAGCACCACCTCGATCAAGCGCTTCACCAGGTTGGTTTCGATCGTGGTGTAGGGCCGGCCTTCGATGCGCAGCGAGGTCTGGCCGCGGCGGCCGCCCAGCAAAACGTCGATCATCGAATAGATCAGGCTGGAATCCACTGTGGCGAGACCGAAATTCTCCCATTCCTCGGCCTTAAACACGCTGAGTACCGCCGGCAGCGGTATAGAATTCATGTAGTCGCCGAACCGCACCGAGGTGATGCGGTCGAGCGAGACTTCGACGTTGTCGGAAGTGAAATTGCGTAACGACGTGGTCATCAGCCGCACCAGGCGGTCGAACACGATTTCGAGCATCGGCAGACGCTCGTAGGAGACCATCGCCGAATCGATGATGGCGCGGATGCCGGAATGGTCGTCGAGATTGATGTCGCCGCCGGTGAAACCGAGCAGGTTGTCGATTTCCTCCTGCGAGAGGACACGCTCGCCATTGTTCTTGCTGCCGAAATCGCGGCTGCCGTCTTCGACCATGGCGGCCCATTGCAGCGCCATCGTCTCGGAGAGTTCATTGGCCGCAGCCGCTTCCGCGGCCTCCGCCGGGTCCTCGGAATCCAGCGAGGCTTCCCATTGGGCGGCGATTGCGTCCTGGTCGACGGGGTCGTTGCCTGCCATTGTCCTAGATCCGCCCCGTCACTGAACGACGATTTCCTTGAACAGCACCGCGCTCACCTGGTTGGGCGCCAGCGCCGAATTGACCCGCTTGGTCAGTTCCTCCTTCAAGCGAAACAGGCCGGCCGAACCGTTGAGGTCGCTCGGGCGCAATTCGCGCAAGTAGGTCTGGAAGATATCGGTGACACGCGGCAGCGATGGCTTGATGGTCTCGACCTGCTTCTCTTCCTTGACCTCGAGCACGAGCTTCAATTTGAGATACTGCACGCGCTCGCCGGGCGCGCCGACCAGGTTGACCAGCATGTCCGGTACCTCGACGAAGGCGGGCGGCTTCGGCGGCAGCGCTTCGGCATGCGCCTCCTCGCCATGGCCGCGGAACAAGAAAACCCCGCCTGCGCCAGCACCGAGGATGACGAGGAAGCCGACCACCGCGATGATCAGCTTGAGCTTGCTCTTATTCGAAGACGCAGCTTCGCCCTCGGCGCCGCCGTCTGCCTGTTCGTTGTCCGCCATCGCCCGTCCGCTTCAAAAAGGGGATGCGAACGCGATTTGCTCCAGCCTTCGACGCGATACCAATGCCGCCAGCGCACACGCGCTCTCCTCAGCGGCAACGCTAGGGTAACAATGGTTAACGGAACCTTTCATTTATCCCTCAACTAGGAAAAAACTGCCGGGCAAACATGGTCAACAAGACCTTTCTGCCGCCCTTGGTATTGTCGGGCGAACGCCTAACCCCTTCAAAGTCCGGCATTTTCAAACTTGGCACGGCTTTCGCTGAGCACAGCGCGAACCGATGAGGCTTGGGAGAGCCGAGAGGTTCGGACAGATCGGCGAGCGAGCTTGGGAGAGCAGCGCGCGGATCACTGGAGGGGAGAACCACCGATGCAGAATACACTTCTGATCGGACTTTCGCGGCAGGTGGTACTGGAACGGCAAATGGATGTCGTTGCCAACAACGTCGCCAACGTCAACACCGCCGGCTACAAGGCCGACCGTTCGCTGTTCGAGGAATTTCTGCGCTCCGGTGCGCACGAGGATAACTTCGTGCCAAGCGACCGCCGTCTCTCTTTCGTGCAGGACCGCGCCACCTTCCACGATTTTGCACAGGGTCCGACCGAGGAGACCAAGAACCCGCTCGATGTCGCGATCGACGGTTCGGCTTTCCTCGTGGTGCAGACGCCCGCCGGCGAACGCTACACCCGCGACGGCGGATTGCAGATCAACGATCAGGGCCAGCTCGTCACCGCGTCGGGCTATCAGGTCCTCGGCAACTCAGGCCCGATCGTATTCCAGCCGACCGACAAGCAGATCAACATTGCCTCCGACGGCAACGTCACCGTGCTTGAGGGCACCGGCCGCATCGACTCCGTCCGCGGCAGGCTGCGAATGGTCTCCTTCGCGCAGGCGCAGAGACTCGTGAAGGAAGGCGCCAACCTTTATTCCGCCGGCGAAGGCGCGACCGCTGCGCCCGACACCACCTCAAGACTGCGCCAGGGCTTCATTGAAAAGTCCAACGTCAATTCGGTGCACGAAATGAGCCGCATGATCGAGATCACGCGCACCTACACGCAGATTTCGGCGCTGCTGCAGCAGCAGAGCGATCTGCACAAATCGGCGATCGAAAAACTCGCCGACGTTCCGGCGTAAGGAGATTAAACCATGCGCGCACTCTACACCGCGGCGACCGGAATGGCGGCGCAGGAACTCAACGTTCAGGTGATCTCCAACAACATCGCGAACCTGCGCACTACCGGCTACAAGAAGCAGCGCGCGGCGTTCCAGGACCTGATCTACGATCATGTGCGCCGCGTCGGCTCGCAGGCATCCGACCAGGGCACCATCCTGCCCGTCGGCGTCGACCTCGGCGGCGGCGTCAAGACTGTCGGCACGCCGCGCCTCATGAGCCAGGGCACGCTGTCGCCGACCGGCAACGATCTCGATATCGCGATCCGCGGCGAAGGCTTTTTCAAGATCCAGGTGCCTGACGGGACCTTCGCCTACACCCGCGACGGCTCGTTCATGATGGATGCGCAGGGCCGCGTGGTGAACGCGCAGGGCAATCCGGTGCAGCCGACGATCACCATCCCGCAGAACTCGTCGCAGATCACCATCAACGCGCAGGGCCAGCTCACGGTGATGCTGCCGGGCTCGACCACGCCGACCACCGTCGGCCAGATCGGCCTGACGCGCTTCATCAACAAGGCCGGCCTGCAGCCGATCGGCGACAATCTGTTTACGGACACGCCGGCCTCCGGCACGCCGCAGGACGGCATCGCCAACACCGACGGCTTTGGCGACATGCAGCAGTCCAATCTCGAACAGGCCAATGTCGAAGTAGTCTCGGAAATCTCCGACCTGATCGCGGCGCAACGCGCCTACGAGATGAACGCAAAAGTCATCAGCGCGGCCGACCAGATGCTGCAGTCGACCGCCAACCTGTTCCGCTGAGGACTGATCATGCTCGCCCGCTCGCTCCTCCTCGCCACCGCGCTCCTCGCGGCCTCAACCGCCGACGCCCTCGCGCAGACCCCCCGCGACCTGATCGCGACGCCGGCGCTGCGCGCCAATGTCACCGTTGCCGGTGATATTGTGCGGATCGGCGACCTCGTCGACAATGCCGGCAGCGCGGGGGCAATCGCGATCTATCGCGCGCCCGATTTGGGCACCACAGGCTCGCTGCCGGTGGCGCAGGTGCTCAACACCTTGCGCACGCACCAGGTGATCGGCGTCGATACGCGGGAGCTGAAAGAAATTTCGGTGACACGGCTGGCGCGCACGCTCGCAGCCAGGGAGATCGAGCTGGCGCTGGCGCGCGCGCTGGAGCGCCGCAACGGCCTGGGCGATGCCGCTAGTCTCAGCCTGACTTTTGATCGCGATCCCGGCGACATCCGCCTCGAAGTCGCCAACAGCGGCGCGATGCAGCCAACTTCGGTGCGCTACGAGCCCCGCAACAACCGTTTTGACGTCACGTTCGAGGTCGCAAACGACAACGGTACCGCGCCCACAAAGTTGCGCTTCACCGGCAGCGCGATCGAAACCATCGAAGCCGCGGTGCTGGCGCGCAATGTCGAGCGCGGCGATGTCTTGAAATCCTCCGATGTCGTGATCGAGCGCCGGCCGAAGGTCGAGGTCGGCGCCGACGCCGCCGCCCGCGACAACGCGCTCGGCATGCAGGCCCGCCGCCAGCTTCGCGCCGGCCAAGCCCTGAAGACGGCCGATCTGGCAAAACCCGATCTCGTGCAGCGCGACCAAAGCGTCACGCTGATTTACGAGGCGGCCGGTCTTTATCTGACCATGCGCGGCAAGGCGCTGGAAAACGGTACCGAAGGCGATGTCGTCAACGTGATGAATCTGCAATCCAAGCGCAGCGTCTCCGGCATCGTCACCGGCCGCGGCCAGGTTTCGATTGCAGTCGCAACGCCCCGCCCTGCCCCAACTGCCGATGCCGCGCCGTCGCTCGGCGCCGCCGAACCCGCCAGACAAGTCTCCGTCGCCAACGCCAGTTCAGTCACTGCAAAAGCCGAGTAATGTTCATGTCAGTTTCTCGCATCAACCGCCTCATCCTCGCCGGCTCCCTTCTGGCGCTCGGGACAATCGCCAGCGGTTGTTCGTCGATCGATCGTCTATCGCAGATCGGCGAGACTCCGAAATTGAACGCGATTGAAAATCCGACCACGCAGCCCGGCTATAAGCCGGTGCAGATGCCGATGCCGAAGCCGGAGGTCGCCTCTTACAGCCCGAACTCGCTGTGGCGGAACGGCTCTCGCGCCTTTTTCAAGGACCAGCGCGCCGCGCGCATCGGCGATCTGCTCACGGTCACCGTGAATTTCACCGATAAGGCCAATATCGCCAACGAAAGCCAGCGCAGCCGATCCTCCAAGGAGGATTCGGGGATTACCGATTTCATCGGCGCCAAGGCGCTCGGCCCGCAGGCTCAAAAGGTATTGCCCGGCCGCCTATTGACGACCGATTCCACCTCATCCTACGACGGCAAAGGCTCGGTCGTACGGCAGGAAAATCTCCAGACCAACGTCGCCGCCGTCGTTACCCAGGTTCTGCCGAACGGCAACCTCGTGGTCGAAGGCAAGCAGGAAATCCGCGTCAATTTCGAAATTCGCGAATTGATCGTCGCGGGCATCGTGCGCCCAGAAGACATCCAGAGCGACAACACGATCGATTCCTCAAAGATCGCGCAGGCCCGCATCGCTTATGGCGGCCGCGGCCAGATCTCCGACTTCCAGCAGCCGCGGTATGGCCAACAGGTGACGGACATACTGCTGCCGTTCTGAATTTTTCGCGGCAAACCGGTCCTCGGGAAAAGATCACGCCCAACTGACATAGTGAGCTCCCACATCTCATCGCGAACCTAGGCGCGATGCGATGTTCAACGCGGCCTTCGTCAGCTCCCCTGATGGAGGCCGCGGTCGTTTTTGGCTGTGCAGTTAGAACTGCCAGCGATCATCGCAAAGAGCATCAACGAAATGAGGTACAAACCCTTGCACTCAGCCTGCGGTGCGCTTGGATGGCAAATATTGGTTATTCCTCGAAGAACTACATGAAAGGTGGATTACGCCTCGCTAATCCAAGGCTATGGGCCACAGGCGGATAGCAGGCGATTTCAGCGAAGCTTGCGGCAGCCGGCGGCCGAATCCCCACACGGGGCCGTCTATCGCCGAGGGGCGACAATGACGCCTAACAGGAACGCGATCGACAGCGAAGCTAGTGGAGCTTCTCGCACGAGGTTGCTCAGGACGCTCAACGGCATTCCTGGTTTGCGGCCAGCCTCGATCGCTTGGCCGACAGACGCGGCAGCGACCTTGGCCACCTCAGAAGCTTCCGCGAACATCGACTTTCTTGCTCGGACCGGATCCAGCCCGTCATACAGGTAGGGCGGCGGCTTGAATTCTTCGCGCATGACTGCAATCTCCGATCAATTGCAGCCAATCTGGCAGGCTGGGAATCGTTCCGGAGCGCGGAAAATATTGCCCTGCTAAAAGGGCCAAGACGGCAACCAGACGAGGCCGCTGCTGGGCCTAACCACCGCATCGTTGTCGGGTTTCCTCTGAACGGATGACGACTGGAGACCGGTCACTGCCTATGTCTGATGCGCTGCAGGCAAGGCCGTGCGCGCAGGCTAAGCGCGGCGCTTTGAACAGCTCGACACCGCCACTCCTTCTTGGTCTGCGAGCCTGAGCTCGCCTGGAACGATACATTTCATCGATATGAGACTTCAATTTGATCCCCGAGGATGGGTCTATTGGCCTGAAAATGAAGAGCTCTCGTTCGAGCTTATGAGGCTG
>JBJMTR010000348.1:0-13237 GCA_045811565.1 Bradyrhizobium sp. | reverse complement strand
GGTGGCGGCATCGAGATCGAGACGCTCCGCCTTCAATTCGGCACCGAAACGAGAGCCGCTATCGGCCTGACGATGCGACAGCGCGACCCGTCCCTCAACCGCGCCCCCGTCGATTTCGGCCTTCATGGCATCGACGGCAAAGCCATCAGGCGTCACGGTGACGTCACCGCGCAGGCGCAGCGGCTTTTGGCTGCGATGGGTGATGTCACCGCGGCCCTGCAGCCACATCAATAGCGTGTCCGGATCCGATGATTCGACGTTGAGCGCAGCTTTGAAGTGGTCAGGCCTGGTGCTTTGCGTGTTCGCGCCGTTCAGCGACACCCGCGTCGTGCCCGGCGCGCGAAACTCCAGCCGATGCACGGTCCAGGATTTGCCGTCGCTATGAACCTCAGTAGCGATATCCTGCAACGGACGTCCACCGAGCATGACCT
Organism: Bradyrhizobium sp.; assembly: GCA_045811565.1. GTDB lineage: Bacteria > Pseudomonadota > Alphaproteobacteria > Rhizobiales > Xanthobacteraceae > Bradyrhizobium. The sequence continues at coordinate 12,806 of JBJMTR010000348.1, read as the reverse complement.
GCTCGGTGGTGAATTCGAGTTGCGCCGGCACCGCGGTTTGCGGAGCGCCCGATATCAGCGCGCGCAGCACCGGCAATGCCCGAACCGGTTCAGCGTTGTCCTTAGTATCCTTGGCGACAAACCGGTCGACATCGAGCTGCCGTGCGGACAGCGCCGCGCGAAGCAGCGGCGAAGCCCCGAAGCGAACGTCGCCGCTCCCTGCCAGCTTCAGTGCGCGCTCTTCGGCCCCGTAGTTCACCTCGATCTGTTCGAGGCGCGCCGCTGAGTAATCGGCCTTCATCCGGGCCGCGACTCGCCAGGGCGGCAGCGACGCATCGCCGCCCCCAGGCTTTTGACCGGCGGAAGCGGCCAGCGTCACCGCGCCTTCGAAACGCGGCGCGCGCGCCTCGAAAGTGAGTACGCCATCGAGCTCGGCGGAAATCGGGCGCTGCCCGGGATCGATATTAAGATGAACACGCGTGCCATTGCCGTCTGGACCTTGTCCCGACCAGACGCGGAACGGATAACGGGTGCCATCGAGCACAAAACTGCCGTCGCCGCGGATCGAACCGGCTAGCGAGCGCACGTCACCGCTGAAGGCAATATCGCTCAGCTCGATGCTGCGGCGGCTTGACGCGTCACGCAGCGCGACGCGGCCGGTGAGGTTCAACCGATCGACCGCAAGCGAGCCCAAGTTGAACGTTCCGTTCGAAGCCGGCCAGTCGATCCGGCCCTTGGGGTCGAAGCCGAGATCGAGCGAGATGCCGCTGATGGTCAGTTCGGTGGCCCGCACCTCGCCGCGCATCAGCGAACCCAAGCTGAACTCGACATCGAGCTTGTCGGCCCGAACCTTGCCGAGATCGTTGGCGCCGCCGACCACCGCGGACCTCAGCCGCAGCGACGGCGCCGGCAACAGACGCGCGTCGAGCGTGCCACCGATACGCACGGGAGCGCCGATGATACGCGTCGCCTCGGCCTCGAATTGCGGCCGAAACTGGTTCCAGTCGATGAAATACGGCCCGACGAGCGCGGCTATCAACGCAATGATGAAGGCGATTGCCAGGCCGAGCAGCGTCGTCTGCACGGTGTCTCCCTTTGAGCCCGCTCCGGGACCGGCCGCGCCAAGCCGAACTCAGCGCCGGAGCAGCCCAATATCAATATAGAGACAAGTGTGGCGAAGTCACAGCGGCTTCGCTGCTGGAGCTTGCCCGTTCCGGCTAACAGAACGGGACAAGCTTTCGCTCGAAAAACGCTATGCTGGGGCTATCACCAGCTCGCGGGCAGCCGCTTCAGGCCACGCAGCACGAAGGTCGGCCGCCACTCCGGCTGTTCCGCGTCATCGAGCCGCAGCTCCGGCAAGCGGCGCAGCAGCGTCGATATTGCGATCTCCGCCTCGATACGCGCCAGCTGGGCGCCGAGGCAGAAATGGATGCCACCGCCAAAGGACAGCGGCTTCACATTGGGCCTGCTGATGTCGAGGCGCTCCGGCCGGTCGGGATAGACCGCCGGGTCGTGATTGGCCGATCCGAGCAGGCACAAGATGCTTTCGCCTTTCGGGATCCGCTTGCCGCCGAGGTCCTCAATGTCTTCCAGCGCCACCCGCCCAGTCATCTGCACCGAGGAATCGTAGCGCAGGAACTCTTCGATGGCGTTGGTGATCAGGCCGGGATTGGCCTTGAGCAGCGCCAGCTGATCTGGATTGCGGTGCAGCGCCAAAAGGCCGTTGCCGATCAAATTGACGGTCGTCTCGTGGCCGGCGCCGAACAGCAGAATGATGTTGGCGGTGAGTTCTTCGTTGGAAAGCTTGTGGCCGTCTTCCTCGGCCTGCACCAGCTGCGTCGTCAAATCATCGCCGGGCTGCTTTCGACGCAATTCGAACAGCTGCTGGAAATACATCTGGGCCGTCGCGTTGCCAGCATTGCCTTGCTTGATCTCTTCCGGCGTAAGCGGCACCGGATCGAGCAGGCGTCCGCCATCACGCGAGCCCGCATAGAATGTCTCCCGATGCTCTTCGGGGATTCCGAGCATGTCGCAGATGACCGTGACCGGCAGGCGGAACGCAAAATCCTCGATCAGGTCCATTCGTCCTTCCGGAATGACGCGATCAAGGGTTTCGTCCACGATCTGCTGGATGCGCGGGCGCATGTCCTCGACGCGGCGCGCGGTGAATGCTTTCACCACCAGTCCACGAAGGCGGGTGTGATCCGGCGGATCCTGCTGCAGCATCCAATGGCTCATGCTGCGGAAGACCGGCTCTTCCATGATCTTCGGGCCATAGCGCCGGATCGTGCGCTCGACATAATCCTTGCCGAAGCGCTTGTCGCGCAGCACGAGACTGGCCTCGGCATGGCGGCTAGCGACGAACGCGCCAAGCGCGGTGAGGTGCATCGGATCGGTGGTGCGTAGCCGCTGGTAATAGGGATAGGGATTGCGAATGAATTCCGGCGCCAAAGGATTGAAAAGCGGCTCATTGGTCGCAGTCTGAATATGCTCGTTCATGGTGACCTCAAATAGTTGCCACGCTGAAACGTCTGCGCAATTGAATGCATTGGCGTCCTCAGAGGCCGCACCGGGCGTGGTGATCCGGACATTCTGAAAATTCGATACATAATTGTATCGAGTTGCATTCTCGCCTAAAATGGATGGATGTCAAGAGTTCGGACCAGACCAACCCGGGACTATACCCGCGAGAAGCTGTTCGAGGCGGCGGCGCGCGTCTTCGAGGAACAGGGGATCGGCGGCGCCAGCATCGAGGCCATTGCGGCCGCGGCCGGCTTCACGCGCGGCGCGTTCTATTCGAATTTCAAGAGCAAGGACGAGTTGATCATCGCCATGATCGAGGATCACGTCGCGCAATCGATTCGACGCAATCTCGATCTTCTCGCCACGCACAAGAACCTCGCCGATTTTATCGATGCGCTGAAAACCATGGACCGCAGCCAACAGGATCCGCTCGGTCGCTCTCCCCTTCTGCACATGGAAATGATCCTGTTTGTGGCGCGCGCCGAAAAGCGCAGACCCGAACTCGCCAAGCGTCTGCGAGCCCGCCGAAAACTGATCGCCGACATCGTTGAGATCGCGGCGAACAACGGCGGCAGGAGCACATCTCTCAATGCGGCATGGACCGGCGCCATATTGCTGGCGCTGGAGGACGGCTTTCGTCTGCACCGTTTGATCGATCCGGAGACCACGCCGGCCGACAGTTTTCTGCGTGCCATCGGCGATCTGCAGAGGGCGATGGGAATTTCATCGGCCTGAAAGCAGGCGACACTCATTTAGCGGGCGCCCGCCCCGATCTGCACTTTGTGCAGCTGCCCAGCGACGGCGCGGATCTTGCGGGGCGAGGCCTGCCAGATCGCGAGCGCCGATAGCACGCTCACGGCGATGCCGATGCTAAAGGCGATCGTGTAACTGCCTGAGATGTCGTGCAGCAGGCCGGTGGCCCAGGGGCCCGCGGCGCCTCCCGCCAGCGCCGACAGCATGATGGAGCCGAAAATGCTGCCGTAATGCTTGCCCTGGAAGATCTCGACCACCACCGGCCCCATCACCGAGGTCAGGCCGTAGCCGAGCGCGCCCTGGGTCAAAACCATGAGATAGACGAGCGGCAACACCGGAGCGTATTTCAGCGCGATCAGCGCCGCGAAGCAGATCGCAAAGCCGCAGCAGCTAATCGCCCACACCCATTCGCGCCCGATCCGGTCGGAGAGATGGCCGAGCCAGATCTGGCCGGGAATACCGAGCAGGCTGACCAAGCCCAGCGCCCAGACCGCGACGTTCGGGCTAAAGCCGATATCGAGCAGGAATTTGGTCTGGTGCACCTGCACCGCGTACCAGATGTAAAGGCCACAGAAATAGCCGAGCGTAATCCACCAGAACCGCGCGGTGCGCAGCGCGCGCCGCAGAGTCCAGTCGGTGCCGACCCAAACGGCATCGACGACGTTCGAGATCGGTTTTGCGGACGTGGCCGAAGGCGCGGCGGCGCCATCCGGTTGCAACCCGATATCTTCCGGCCGCTTGCGCAACAACAAATTGATCGGCGCGAGCACGACCAAAACCAGAATGCCCATCGCGGTGCAGGCCGTGCGCCAACCGGTCTGCTCGATCATCAACTGCACCCATGGCAGCAGCGTAACCGAGCCGATGCCGACGCCGGCGAAGGCGAGGCCCATCGCGAGGCCGCGGCGGCGAATGAACCAGTTCGGCAGAAACAGCGACTGGCCGGAGTAACCGAGACAGACGCTTCCGGCCCCGACCAGCACGCCGATGGTGAGATAAAGGTGCCACGGCTCTGTCGTCAGCGGCGCCAGCAATAGCCCGCCTCCCATCAATGCCACGCCAAGCTCCATCACCGCGCGCGGACCGAAGCGGTCCATCATGCGCCCGATCAGCGGGCTGACCGCGCCGGACACCAGGAAGCCGAAGGAAAAGGCGCCGGCCGTGACGCCGCGCTCCCATCCGAACTCCGAGATGATGGGTGGAAAGAATAGCGAGAATGCGGTACGCGCATTGACCCCGATCGCCATGGTGACGAACGTTACGGCGACGATCATCCAGCCGTAGAAAAAGGGAAGAGGCATTCAGGACGGTATCTCGTTGCGGGGCCACGATCGGGCTCGCACGAACTGCGAACCGCGGCCTTATCGATGCGGGATTCCAAGTCTGATCTTTCGGACCATCATAGAATGACGGGGTCAAGGCTTTTGTGCTCAACCCCAACCGAGACCATCGTCCTGCAACCGCTCAGCCGGAACGGGATGGTCGCCACCAAAGACCGGTATCGCCGAGTGCCGGCCCCTGGAGTAGAGTTGTGGTTCCGCTTGTCGCGACCGATCGAGAAGCGCTGTCGTGCCAAGTCAGGCAAGGCCATTCGGGAGGGCATCCAAATGGCTATCACGGACAAACATACGGACAGGCAGCTTGCCTGGAAGCCAGCCAGGTTTAGCGTGTGAAGTTCGCGCCAAGTCTCGGACCGCCGCCGTAACGACTATTTGGCCGGGTTCCGCAGTCTGGTGGATGCGGGGTGCGATATTGACGCCATCCCCCTGCAAGATGCCATCTTCCTCGATGACATCATCAACGTTGATAGCGATCGGAAGATGGACTATCGGCGGCTCGCCTGCGACACAACGAGCGACCCAATCACTTCGTGCGCGCGACTGTTGTGCCGTCCCAATCCTCGGCGGTCGGATTCTCGCGCTGCGCTTGGCAGCGCTCGATCATGATGAGTGAGGCGGTGTCCTGCGGGCGCAGTTCGATTGCTTTCTCGAAAGCTCCGATCGCCGCGGTGAAGTCACCCGCGCGCCATGCCACAAGGCCAGCCTCGTAAGATTTTACCCAATCGAGCGAACCGGAAAGTTCCCCGGCCGTTCCCAGCAGCTCATAGATTTGCAAGCCGCCGGCACGGCCATAGACGGCGAGCCGGTCGAGTTCGCGAACGACGATGCCATCGCCGGCGAGACGGCGCGTTTCGGGACCAATGATAATGGTGGAACCATAGAGCTTGTTGGTGCCTTCGAGGCGGCTGGCGATATTCACGGCATCGCCGATGACAGTGTAATTCAGCCGCACCTCCGATCCGATATTGCCGACCAGCATGTTGCCGGAATTGATGCCGATGCGAACTTTGACTGCTTGGCCCCTGTCGTCGACGAGCGCTGCCTGCTCCATTGCGCGCTGACACGCCAGCGCGGCGCGGCAGCAATCAACCGCGTGATCGGGATTCGCTGCCGGCGCGCCCCAGAACGCCATCACCGCGTCGCCGATGAATTTGTCGATGGTGCCGCCGTGGTCTTGAATTTGTGCCGAGACGGAATCGAAATAGCGCGACAGCAACGGAATGATGCGGTCACCCAACCGCTCCGACATGCCGGTGAAGCCGGCGAGATCGATGAACATCACGCTCATCGGCCGCACGGCGCCGCCAAGCTGCGCGCCGTTGCCCTCGCTGACCAGCCGCTTCACAAGGTCGGCAGGAATGTATTTCCTGAACGCGGCGAGCCCCTGCGCCATGTCGCCGATCGCGCTGGAAAGGTTTTCGATTTCGCTCAGCCGCGACGGATGACGCGCCACCTTGTCCAGTTCGAAGCGTTCGACATGCCTGATTTCGCCCACCACCTTGATCAGCGGCGCCGCGATCAGGCGCTGCGCGAGCCACGCCGACAGCAAGCCGGCGAAGACGATCAGCACCGCGAGCCCGATCAGCAATTTCCGGATCGTCATCTGCACCGGCCCGAGGAATTCGGATTCCGGCACGACCGTTACCAGCGACCAGCCAGGGAAGGAGATCGGCGTAAGCACCGCCTGATACGCCCTTCCTTCCCGCGTCACCTTCGTACGAAGCGGTTCGCCCTCGCCCGGATTGTAGGCGCTGCCGGCCTGCCGCATTGCATCCACCGCGACCGCAAACAGCGGATGATCAGTTTTCAGCGCGTTCAGTTCGTCCGCGTTCGGATCCGGCGCGGCAATAGCTCCGCCGGCTCGGTCAAGCAGGAAGGCGCCGGCCGATTTGCCGACGGTAAGCTGCGACAGAAAATTCGAGACGCGCGTGAGTTCGATGATGATGGCCAGCACGCCGGCGCGTTTCTGGTCGATATCAATCGGCGCCGCCAATACTGCGGCCAGCCGTTCGCCGCCGGGATGGGTCGTGAACGTCGACCAGTGGTCGTCGTCGGCCTGGATGGCGTCGCGAAACCATTGCTGATCGGTGACGGAATATTTGCTGTCCTCAACACGGCTGGTCTTGAGGCGGATCTCGTTGCCCGCATAGTCGTACTGGTCGATCCGCAGCTTGCGGTCCGGCATCGTGATTTCGAGCATCTCAAGGCCGGACTCGCCCAGCTTATGCCCGGCAAAGAACGATCCGTCGGGCCAAGCGAACGCCACCCACGAAATGGTCGGCTGCGACTGCAACTGCGACAGGAACACGAATTCACGCTTCTTGGCGTCACGCGCCTCGAGCACCTTTTCGGTGAGCAGCGTGCGCACCGCTGTGAGCGACGACCGCGCCTCGGTGGTGATCGACTGCAATTCGTCGCCCACAGCGGAAACGATCTGGTCATTGATGGTCTCGGCAAGAGTCTGGCTGACCTGCTGCGCAGTTCGCCACCACAACAGATGCACGCCCACGGCGCTGATGATGATCGACGTCAGCACGAGGGCTGAAATGGCGCTGCGGATGCCGATGCGCATCTGGGGATCCTGGCTTGGCGGTTCGTTACCGAATACGGAATCATATTAACGTTTGTTTCGCCGGTGAGGCCATCCCGTCGCGCCGGACACGGCTCTGTGACCATCATTAAGCGTGCAAGCCACGAAACTGCTGGATTGTTTGTTTGGTACAGGCCAAGACAGTCCCAGACGGCCGTTCTCCAAGGGTACGCAATGCACGATGTTTCAATCCCGGCAGCAATGATTGCCGGTCTTGTCAGCTTCCTGTCGCCCTGCGTGCTGCCGCTGGTACCGCCCTATCTGATCTATCTCACAGGCGCGACCATCGAGCATGTCACCCATGACGAGACCGTGCGGGCCTCCAGGCGCGCGGTAATGGCCTCGGCGCTGATGTTCGTGCTGGGCTTTTCCACGGTATTCGTCGCGCTCGGCGCCAGCGCCTCCTTCATCGGCAGCCTGATCCGCGCCTGGTCGGCACAGCTCTCGATTGTTGCCGGCATCGTAATCATCGTGATGGGCCTCCATTTCCTCGGGCTGACGCGGGTCCGACTGTTGATGCGCGAAGGACGGCTGACGGCACCCAAGCCGGTGGGATTATGGGGCGCCTATGTCATGGGTCTGGCGTTTGCGTTCGGCTGGACGCCGTGCATCGGCCCGATCCTGGCCGCGATCCTTTCCATCGCGGCGGCCGAGGCCACTGTCACCAAGGGCGCCGGCCTGCTTGCGGTCTATTCCGCCGGGCTCGGAATTCCCTTCCTGCTGGCGGCGTTCATGGTCGAACAATTCTCCTCGCTGTTCTCAAGGATGAAACGGCACCTCGACAGCGTCGAGCGCGTGATGGGCGTATTGATGGTGATCACCGGCGTCGGCTTTTTGACCGGCGCCGTCTCCAATATCAGCATTTGGCTGCTGGAGACGTTCCCGGCGCTGCAAAATTTCGGCTGAGGGCCCCGTAACAGGCGGACCCCTCACAGCGAAACTCCTGCCATAACGAGGCCGCGGCCGCCGCGGCGCACGAGCGCGCCTTTTCAATGAGGCCGCCGGTGCAGCCTCACGTAACGGCGATAGTTTGAAGGGAGATTCGCATGAATTTCAGCGTCGATCTTCTCATCTTGTTGCCGGCGCGGATTGCCTCGTATTTTTCCTGGGCGGGCCCGCTGCTGATGCGGCTGATCGTCGGCTATGTCTTCATGCTGACCGGCTGGAGCAAGCTCAACAATCTGGGGCAGGTGACGGCGAACTTCGTCGGCTGGGGCATCCCCTTCCCCAGTATCCTCACGCCCTTCGTCTCTTGTGTGGAGTTTTTTGGCGGTGTCATGCTGATGCTAGGGCTGTTCACCCGAATCCCGGCCGCGATGCTGGCAGTGGTGATGGTGGTCGCCATCAGGTCGGCAAAATGGGGCGACGTCGATTCGCTGGAAACGCTGCTTGGTTTCGAAGAAGCGACTTACTTTGCCGCCTTCATGTGGCTCGCGGTCGCGGGCCCCGGCGCCGCCTCGCTGGACCGGTTGCTGGTGAACGCGACCGGCCACCCCAAAGGATCCACCTGATGCGCTGCCTCACATTCGCGTGACAGGCTGGGCTTGGCAATGCTGGCGGGCCCTCCTCATTTGGGCCGTTAGTCGATAATAATCTTCTCGCGCCGCGTAACTAAGATCAATCCGGGGCGTACGTAGCGCTGGGTGCGGCCTGTGAGCCACGACCAACGCAGTTCGCGGGTGCACCGACACATCATTTGGAGGAAATGCTCATGAAGGTTACTTCGAAATCCGGCGCTGCCATTGCCGCCGCTGCAGCCACCCTGTTCCTGGCCGGTGCGGCCGTGTCGACCACAAGCCACGCCGCCGGCGAAGGCAAGTGCATCGGCGCCAACGCCTGTAAGGGACAGAGCGCCTGCAAGGGCGGCAACCATGCCTGCAAGGGCCTGAACGCCTGCAAGGGTCAGGGCTTTTCCGCCATGACGAAAGAGAAGTGCGACGTCGCCAAGGGCAAGTACGAGCCCGCCTGATCGGTCCGGAATGGGGCTCGGTGGGCCGGGCCTCACTTCCATGATCATTTGATAGCGAGGTAAGATACCGCTTTATGCCCGCGGAGACGCCATGAATATCGCAAGCAGATTACCAGATTGCGCGTCGGCGACAGTTGCAGACGGCCCGATGCAATCAGCCAAGCCGCCATTCCTCGGCTTCGGCCTTGGCCTGCGCGCGCAGCATTACGACGAGATTCTCAACAGCAATCCGCCGATCGACTGGTTCGAGGTGATCAGCGAAAACTACATGCTGCCGGGTGGCCAGCCGCTGCGTATCCTCGACAAGATTTGCGAACGCTATCCCGTGGTGATGCACGGCGTATCGCTGTCGATCGCTTCGACCGCGCCACCCAATTTCGAATATCTGCAAGCACTGAAAGATCTCGCCAGGCGAGTCGAGCCGAAATGGGTTTCGGACCATCTGTGCTGGACTGGCGTGCATGGCAAGAACCTGCACGATTTGCTGCCGATCCCCTACACGAAGGAAGCGCTCGATCACGTCGTCGGCCGCGTGCAACTGGTGCAGGATCTTCTCGGCCGGGCCATCGTGCTCGAGAACGTTTCGACCTACGTCCAGTTCAACAATTCCGAAATGACGGAATGGGAATTCCTCTCGGAGCTTTCCTGCCGCTCCGGATGTTGGCTGCTGTTCGACGTCAACAACGTCTATGTCAGCGCCTTCAACCACGGTTATGATCCGCTGACGTTTCTCAACGGAATTCCGCCGGACCGCGTGGTGCAGTTTCACATGGCCGGCCACAGCCATCTGGGCACGCATATCATCGACACCCACGATCATCCGGTGTGCGAGGACGTCTGGGATCTCTATGTCGCGGCCTTGAAGCGGTTCGGCCGGGTCTCGACCATGATCGAGCGCGATGACAATATCCCGCCGCTAGATGAGTTGCTGCTTGAAGTCGTCAGGACGCGCGAGATCGCCGAGAGAGTCTTGCCGGCAGGCTCGTTGGCGCGATGAGCGACCTCGCGCGACAGCAGAGCGAGTTTCAGCAGGGGATCCTGACCGGCGACGAGAAAATTCTGGCTGAAATTCTCGAGAGCCCCAGGGAAAAGCGCGAGACGCTGTTCGGGGTGTATCGCTCCGCCTATGGTTCACGGCTGGTCGAGGCAATGCGCAATGATCACGAACTGCTGCACCTGTATCTCGGCGACGAGACGTTCGACGAGATGGGCCATGCCTATGTCAAGGCCAGGCCGTCAGAGCATCCGAACCTGCGCTGGTTCTCGCAGGGCCTGCCGGATTTCCTGAAATCGGCGGAGCCTTACTGCAATCATCCGGTGCTGTCGGATCTCGCCGCGCTGGAAAAAGCGCTCAACGATGCCTTCGACGCTCCGGAAGCTCCGGTGCTGGCGCTATCGGACATGGTTGGATTTGCGCCGGAGGCGTGGAACGACCTCGTTTTTCAACTGCATCCCAGCGCCTGCAGGCTCGAGCTTGCGACCAACGCGGCGTCGATCTGGCTGGCACTCAAGAACCACGAGGCCCCGCCGGACGCTGGGACGCACGAAGATCCCTCTCGTCTCCTGATCTGGCGCCAGGACACCACTCCGATGTTCCGGAAGCTTCCGACGGAAGAAGCGATGATGTGGGACGAAGCCGCGAATGGAATTCCGTTCGGCGTGCTGTGCTCGATGCTCGCCACCTATGACGATCCAGACGGGGCGGCAGCTCGCGGTGCTGGCTATCTGCACGGCTGGATTACAGCAGGATTGTTGATGGCGGTTTCCGCCGACGGTTAGCGGGCGCGCGATGAAGGGCAGCGCGGCATTTCGCTGGACCATTATGGCCGCTGTCATCATCGCAGCGGCGATTTCATTCCGCGCCGCCGCGCAATCGGAGTTCATGCGGGCAGGCCGCATGCCCTACGATGTGTTCGACCGGCTGCCCAAGACCGACCTGGACGTGCCGGGCGGCACCATCCATGTCGCCTTCGCGCCTGGAACTATCGCGCTTCCCAGGGAAAAGGTGCTGGACTGGGTCAGGACATCGGCCAAAGCGATCTCGACCTATTACGGCCGGTTTCCCGTCAGTTCGCTGAAATTGCTGCTGGTGCCGGTTGACGGACCGCGCGTCCGCGGCGGCACGACCTGGGGTGATCGCGGCGCCGCCATCCGCGTGCTGCTCGGCCGCGATGCAAACGAAGACGATCTGCGGCGCGACTGGGTGATGGTGCACGAGATGGTGCATCTGGCCTTGCCCGAGCTCGACGATCGCCACGCCTGGCTGTCCGAAGGGCTCGCCGTTTATGTTGAGCCGATCGCGCGGGTGCAGTCCGGCGAGCTCAGCGCGAAGGAGATCTGGCAGGCGATGATGCGCGACATGCCGAAGGGCTTGCCGCAAGCCGGCGACGAAGGCCTCGACAATACCGCCACCTGGGGTCGGAAATACTGGGGCGGCGCGATGTTCTGCCTGCTCGCGGACGTCGAAATCCGCAAGCGCACCGGCAACCTGAAGGGCCTGCAGGACGCGATGCGCGGCGTGATCACGGCCGGTGGCAACCACGAACAGGACTGGTCGATCGAGCGCGTTCTTTCGGCCGCGGACAAGGCGGTCGGCGTGGACGTGCTCACCCGCCTTCACAACGAGATGGGATCAAAGCCGGTGACGCCCGATCTCGCGGCCCTCTGGCGCGATCTCGGGGTGAAAGCGCAAGGCGAGAGTCTTGAGTTTGATGATACCGCACCGGTCGCGGCGATCCGCAAGTCCATCACCGAGGCGCGCTTCAAATGATCGGCAGCGCCGCGCGTTGCTGCTCATTCCGCAGCGCCGGATGATCCTTCAGCACGTCCTCCCTGATCGATACCGCGTGTATCGCGCGAAACAGCGGGCGCGCCGTATTCGTGTCGTTTGCCTTCAAACAAAGGCCCACCATCTCGCGCATCGCAGAATCGCGCAACAGATCATCCGAAATCTTCGTCGCGATCAGCATCGCTGCCCTGGCCGCGCGTTGGTAGCGTTCGGTCGCGTGTTTGTTCTTGTTGTTGTCGGATTTCTTATTGTGCGCGCCGTTCGAAAGACTGCCGATTCTCATGGCACTATCGGCTGCGGAACGGCAGATGACGCGGATCCTGCGTCCGGCCTCGATATCGCCAATCGGCCATTCGATGTGTTCGTCCCAGACTTCCTCGCGCTCGCCCTTGCCCTTGCTGAACCACAACATCGCCCTGCCTTTTGCGGCTGCTAAATGATGAAGAGGCCTATACCGCCGGCACGATCTTTCCGGGATTGAAGATATCTTGCGGATCGAGCGCTTGCTTGAGCGCGCGCATGGCGTCGATCGCCTCGGGGCCGAGCTCGGCTTTGAGATATTTCTGCTTGCCCTGGCCGATGCCGTGCTCGCCGGTGCAGGTGCCTCCCATCGCTTGCGCACGCTCGACCAGGCGATGCATGAATTCCTCGCCGCGCGCCATCTCTTCCGCGTTGTCGACGTCGCACACCAGAGAACAATGGAAATTGCCGTCGCCGACATGACCGACGATCGGCGATAACAGCTTGAGCTGCTTCAGATCGTCCTCGGTCTCGGTGACGCAATCGGCCAGCCGGGAAATCGGCACGCAGACATCGGTCGCCACCACGCCGGCCCCGGGACGCAGCGCCTTTACCGACCAATAG
>JBJMTR010000347.1:0-8792 GCA_045811565.1 Bradyrhizobium sp. | reverse complement strand
CGAAGCGTTTTGGTTGAGGAAGCTGCGGACGGCAAAGCCGTGTGGTCCCGGCACCCGTTGCTGGTGTCAAGCTGATGGAGATTGTCGGACCCAACCGGGTTTTCGATCAATCGCTAATCCGTCAGCGACGGTGGCAAGACGAATTCGTCGCCGAGGAGAGCGCGGAATAAGCCGTTAAAACCATTGCGCAGGGAAGGCCGGGTGTTCCGGCGCACCTGTGGTCACCCGTGTGCATTTTCGTGCGCACGACTGCGGGTGCTTAGGGCACTCGGCTTTCCCTGCGCCCTTCGCTTTCAAGGGCATCGTCGCTGCATAACTCCGGGCGCGCCGCGCCGCGAGAATGCGGACTCGCATCCTCGTTATCGTCATGCCCCGCGCATGCGGGGTATCCAGTACGCCGCGGCCTCTCGGCTCAAGCACCGATGTCTCTGGAACACTGGATGACCCGCCTTCGCGGGTGATGACCGAGAACTGGCTGTTTGACATTCGAATTCGAAAACAGCGATTGCGACGCCGCCGGCATGCTCGTGTTCTTCACCTTCATGCCGCTCGCGCCGCGGTCGGCGGCTGTTGGTGGCGGCGCTTGCGCCCGCCATAATTTTGCACCACAGCAAACGCATCTTGCGATTCTGGAATGCGGGCGGGCTATCATGTTCTCCACAAGATATGGCTGGGCGAGGCTGCCATTGCTGACGGCCGGCTTTGGGTTGGCATCGGTACTCGCAGCGGCTGCGCAAACGCCGCCTTTGAGCAGCGATGCGGACGAGCCCGCGGAGGCCGAGACCGCGCCTGACGTCAACGATGCCGATGTCATGAAAGATATCGACGTCAGCAAGCTGGACTGGAGCCAGCTCAATATCGACGCATCGACCCTGTCCGCTCCGGACCCGAAGGGCCGCACCGCGCCGAAGCGCGCGGCAAGCTCCGACACCTCGTGGTCGTCGAATGAGAAGCCGAACGGCACATCCGCGGTATCGGTCAAGCAGTCGCTCTCGCCGTTCTGGGATACGCGGATCGGCGCCGACATGACGGTCGCGCGCCAGGGCACCCTGACGACCTCGGAAATCCTGTCGGAAAAACTCGCCAATGGCGGCAGCCTGCCGCAATCCTCCGGCACCGCCTGGGCGGCAATATCGGCGCCCGGCGTGGCATCGATCTGGGACAAGACCTCGGTGGAAGCGCGCCTCGATCCCGGATCGGAGCAGAGCAAGCTCGGCACGTCCTTGAGCAAGTCGGTGCCGCTCAGCGAGCAATATTCGCTCACCCTGCAGAACGGCTATAACGTCGTCCAGCAGGGCATCGTGCCGGTACCCGGCATCATCAGCCATCCCTCGCGCAATTACGAGACCGACCAGTCGGCGAAATTCAGCATCAGCGATACCGGCACCAGCTTCATCGCGGGGCAGACCCTGTCGACCGCGGACGACAAATGGCTGCGCAAGGTCGGCGCCGAGCAAAAGCTGTTCGACGGCGTCACCGTCTCCGGCTCGATCGGCGAAACGCCCCAGGGTATCGCAAACAGGAGTTTTAGCGCCGGATTCAAGCGCAGCTGGTAGAGATATTGGTTAACCCTGCTCCTCGGCCGTCCCGCGAAATGATCGAGCATTGCCGTATATTGGCCCAGATGCGGTCAAAATCGGTAGCCCTGATAGACCCGCTTCACTTCGTCGTGCGGGGGACGTCCGCGCTCGCTGTCAACGCGAAACAGAGGAATAGCCGATGAACGCTACCAATCGTTCCGAAGAAATTGAGTCGGACACGGAAACCGACAGCGACCTGGCTGCGGTCTCGGAAGTCGAGGCCGGCATCCGCGATTTCGTGCGCAACGATATCGCTTATCTGCGCCGGCCGGCCGTCGGCAGCCCGGAAACGGCTCCGCTGGAACCCAATACCGAGGCCACCGTCAACAACGTCAACTCGCTGATCCAGCGCGTGGCCGGCACCTCGCTGGCCGAAATCGAGAAGCTGATTTCGGAGCTGGAAAGCCTGCGCGACCTCCTGCACGCCGAAGGCCAGCGCGTCCAGCGCGAGATTTCGGGCTATGCCCAGCTCAGCCAGGCCGCGATGAAATCGACGCGCATGATCGCCGACAACGTCACGCAGTGGAAACGCGCCGCGGACGGGCTGCGCAACAGCTGATTTCTGTCGTTCCAAAATCAGACATCCGCCGCTCCTGACAGGGGCGGCGGTTTTCATTTACAGCGCGCTCGAGCGAATTGGGTCCGGTTCGCGTGAAGAAAACCCGTCAAACAATCGACAGGAGCCAGGCTTCGATCAAAGACAATCGGCCTTTACCTAAAATCATTTGAACTTAAAAAGCGCACGCCGCGACCAAGGACGGATGCCGTCGTCCGGCACGCTATTTCTGGGGGATAGATTTCCGATGCAAAGCGTTCGGCCTGATACCACCGATCCCATCCCGCTGCGGCATTCGCCGCATGGCGTGGGCACTATCATGATCCGGTTTGTCGGACTGCTGATCGCGGCGGTCGTGGCGATGGCTCTGATGTGGAGCCGCTAAGCAACCGATCGCATCTATGGTTAGCAAATGCTCAGCTATCAGCGGACGAACGAGGTGCTTTCGAGCGTATAGGCGCCGTCGGCATAGCCCTTCACCACCATCCCGGTGGCCAGCATTACCGTCAGCGTGACGGTTGCGAAGATAAAGCCGACAAGTTTCAGCCCGCCGCGATCTGCCATGGTCGTTCCCCTCGATTCCTTCCCTGAGACAGTTATGGCAGGGATAAAGTTCAAAATGCGTTAGCAAAAAAAGCTTTCGCGAACGCATCGACTGCGGAGGAACGCGGTAACCATGTCGGCGTCACGGCGCGGTTGGTCAGGCCCGGGCTTGCCGATCTTCGCTACGCCGCGGAACGAAAGCGGTCGCCAGGAACGAGAACACCAGTTCGCCGCGCTGGTTGGTGCCGGTGTTGCGGGCCTGCAGGATGCCCCATTCGGGACGCTTCTCGGAGGTGCGCTTGGTTTCGACCTGGTTGGCGAACCGAATGGTGTCGCCGGCCAGCACCGGTTTGATCCAGCGCAGTTCGCGAAAACCCGGCGACGGTCCCCACACCGCGACCGTCTCGCCGCGCGCGGCGGCCTCTGCCGCCCGGCGCTGGCCGTCGGCGACCAAAAGCTTCATGCAGACGGCGGCGACGTGCCAGCCTGATGCCGCTAGTCCACCAAACAGCGATTTGCGTCCCTCTTCCTCGTCGAGATGAAAGCGCTGCGGGTCGAATTGCGCGGCGAATTTCTTGATTCCGTCGGCGGTGAAGGTAAACGAGCCGAACTCACGCCGCGCGCCGATCTCCATGTCTTCAAAGAAAAACATCGGATGCCTACCCTGCCGCAGCTTCAGCGCGGCGGCCCACGATGATCGGTGACTCCATCTCGCACAACACGGTGCCCGCGGCATTGCGGACCGTGCCCTTGAACGTCACGATGCCGGTCTCGGGACGGCTGCGGGAAATCCTGGCCTCCACGACATCGACGTCGAGCGTCAGATCGTCGCCCGGGCGCAGCGGCGCGAGCCAGCGCATTTCATTGACGCCGGGCGAGCCCAGCGACGCGGTGCGGCCGATAAAGCCGTCGACCAGCATCCGCATTACCAGCGCGCCGAGATGCCAGCCCGATCCGGACAGGCCCTTGAGCATCGATTTCTTTGCCGCCGCTTCATCGAGATGCATCGCCTGCGGGTCGAACTCGGCGGCAAAGGTGAGGATGTCCTCGCGCGTGACGTGGCGCGGGCCGAATGTGCCGAAACGGCCGGGCTTGAAATCTTCGAAAGTCAGCATGCTCATGATCGGGGATTTGCATGAGGGAGGCCCGATTGTGGCCGTTATTTGCGGCAATCTCAACCCGCCCGCCCGCATGGCCTGTTCGCCATCGGCGAGCACCACCTTCGGTGCTCGTCCCTGACTTGCCGAAAAACCCGTTCGGAGCTAGGCCCTGCTGAAGGCGCGACTCATCGCGACTCAGATTGATTTGCCGGGAGAACCACCGATGTTCGATTTCCAGGACCTGTTTCAGTGGGACCGCTTCATCACCCCCACGATCATCAAGACCTTTTACTGGCTGGTGATCGGCCTGATCGTGCTGTTCGGCATCTCCGGTATTTTCTCGAGCCTGGCGGCGATGGCGGTCAGCCCGTTCGGCGGATTCATCCTGCTGCTGGCCTCGGTCGCCGGCGTGGTCGTCGGCGTGGTGTTTTCGCGCATCGCCGCCGAATTCATCCTGATCGTATTCCGCATCAACGAGCACCTCGGCGCGATCCGCGACCAGGGTCAGATGCGTTGAGTCACTCAAACTAAGTATTGAACCTGAAATGCATGACGTCGCCGTCGGCGACGACGTAGTCCTTGCCTTCCAGCCGCAGCTTGCCGGCGTCGCGCGCGCCTGCTTCACCGCCGAGCGCGACGTAATCCGCATAGGCGATGGTCTCCGCGCGAATAAAGCCCTTTTCGAAATCGGTGTGGATCACGCCGGCAGCCGCCGGCGCTTTCGTGCCGCGGTTGATGGTCCAGGCGCGCGCTTCCTTGGGGCCGATGGTGAAATAGGTGATGAGGTCCAACAGCTGATAACCGGCACGGATCAGGCGGTCGAGGCCGGCTTCTTCCAGGCCCAGCGTGTCCAGGAACTCGACACGCTCCTCGCGCGACAGCGTCGCGATCTCCGATTCGATCTTGGCCGAGATCACCACCGCGACGGCGTCCTCTTCCTTGGCGCGCTCGAACACCTGCTTGGAAAAGCGATTGCCGTCCTTGGCCGAACCTTCCTCGACGTTGCAGACATAAAGCACCGGCTTTGAGGTCAACAGGCCCAGCATGCGGAACGCGCGCTCTTCTTCCGGCTTGCGCTCGAGAAAGCGCGCCGGCTTGCCCTCGCGCAGCAAGACCAGCGCGCGGTTGACGAGCTCAAGCTGCTCTTTCGCGTCCTTATCGTTGCCCTTGGCCTTTTTGCCGAGATTGTCGACGCGCTTCTCCAGGCTGTCGAGATCGGCGAGCATCAGTTCAGTCTCGATGGTCTCGATATCGGCGAGCGGCGCGATCTTGCCTTCGACATGGGTGATGTCGGAATCCTCAAAGCAGCGCACCACATGCGCCACAGCGTCGACCTCACGGATGGTGGCAAGGAACTGGTTGCCGAGGCCCTCGCCCTTGGAGGCGCCGCGCACCAGGCCCGCGATATCGACAAAGGTCAGCCGCGTCGGAATGATCTGACCGGATTTTGCGATCGCCGCCAGCTTTTCCAGCCGCGGATCGGGCACCGCGACCTCGCCGACATTCGGCTCGATGGTGCAGAACGGATAGTTCGCCGCCTGCGCCGCGGCCGTTTCCGTCAGCGCATTGAAGAGCGTCGACTTGCCGACATTGGGCAATCCGACGATACCGCATTTGAATCCCATCGTACTTTCCGCTCTTTCGCGCGATACCGCAGCGATTGAATTGACTTACTGCCGTCATATGCGGGCTGACCCGCGTATCCATTCTCTTCGAGAAGATGGATCGCCGGATCAAGTCCGGCGACGACGAGCGTGCTTTACTTTCCGCTCGAGTCCTGGTCGTCGAAAAATCCCCTGGCCTGCATCGCCACATGCACCTTGTTCTGAAAAGTCGAATCGCGACCGCTGACCAGCAGGCCGGCGTTGTCGGCAACCGCTTCGCACAGCGCCTCGACCCAAGGCCGATCACTCCTGGCGAAATCCGACAGCACGTGGCCATGCACCAGCTCCTTGACACCGGGATGACCGATACCGAGCCGCACGCGGCGATAGTCGTTGCCGATATGCAGGCTGATCGAGCGGAGCCCGTTATGGCCGGCAATGCCGCCGCCGATCTTGACGCGCACCTTCGCCGGCGGCAGTTCGATTTCGTCCTGGAACACGGTGATGTCGCCGGCGCCAAGCTTGAAGAAACTCGCCGCTTCCTGAACCGCGCGTCCCGACTCGTTCATGAAGGTCGCCGGCCGCAGCAGCACCACCTTCTCATCGTCGAGCGTGCCATCCGACGTCTCGCCCTGAAAGCGGCGGCGCCATGGTGAAAAACCATGACGCCGCGCGATTTCATCGACGGCCATGAACCCGATGTTGTGCCGGTTGTTCGCGTATTTCGCGCCGGGATTACCGAGGCCAACAAAGAGTCGCATGACGCGGCATCCCGCGCGAGTGGCGCGCGCTTACTTCTTCTTGTCGCCACCACCGGCCGGCGCCTTGGCGCCCGCCGCTGGAGCCGCAGCGCCCGCAGCAGGCGTAGCCGCCGCACCCGCAGCCGGAGCCGCAGCGACGCCAGGAGCCGCCGCAGCGGTGGTGCCGGCAGCCGCGGCCGCCGCAGCCGCCTTCTGCTCTTCGGCGTAGCCGGACGGCGGCACGATGGTCACCAGCGTCGCGTCTTCACGCGACAGCGACTTCACGCCCGCGGGCAGCTTGATGTCGGACAGATGCAGCGAATAGCTGATCTCCAGACCGCCGACATCGGCCTCGATGTACTGCGGAATGTTATCGACCGAGCACTCGAGGTCGAGCGTGTGGGTGACGATGTTGACGGTGCCGCCGCGCTTGACGCCCGGTGCGGTTTCCGCGTTCTGGATGTGCAGGGGAACGCTGACGCGGATGGTCGCGCCTTCGCCGAGCCGCATGAAATCGACATGGACCGGAAAATCGCGCACCGGATCGAGGTGGAAGTCGCGCGGAATCACGCGGTGCTTTTTGCCCTCCAGATCGACGTCGTAAATCGTGGTCAGGAACCGGCCGGCCAGGATGCGCTGGCGCAGGTCCTTGTCGTCGACCGAGATGGTAACGGGGGGCTGGTTGTTGCCATAGATCACTCCGGGAACTCTCCCGGCGCGACGCTCTGCCCGGGCGGCCCCCTTGCCGCTCTTCGGACGCGCGGTCGCCTTCAACTCGTTGACGGTCGCCATTGCGTTAAGTCCTTGTTTTGCAAAAGTTAAAGGCCGCATCGCGGCCCGCTGGCGTCCAACAGCAAGCCTCCAGGGGTGCGGGGGCTGCGGACGTGGCGGGCTTTTAGCCTCAAAGGGCGGAAATGACAAGAAAAATGGCCTAACCCGCCGTTGCCGGGCGTGACTGGCAATCCATCACCTTCGAATGACTTTTGGGATTGATGGATGCCGGCTCAAGCCGGGGATGAACCTACCCGTCCGTCTTCATGCTGCCGGTCTCCGGCGCCAATGGCGAAATACCCATCTTGGCCTCCAGCGCCGCAATACGCGCCTTCAGCGCCTCGTTTTCCTCGCGCGCCAGGCGCGCCATGTCCTTGAGCGCCTCGAACTCCTCGCGCTTGACGATGTCGAGGTCGCGCAGGATGCGTTCGGCCTGGTTGCGCATGACCGTATCAACCTCGCGCCTGACGCCCTGCGCCGCACCGGCGGCGTCGTTCATCAGGCGGCCGATCTCGTCGAAAAACCGGTTGCTGGTCTGGGTCATCTCATCTCCGCGTCCTCTGCGAATGGATCGAACCTCAAGACAATGGCAATCCGCGCGGCGCTGTTCAAGACCGGAAACGCCACCCAGCGTCCTGATCGCCTTGTCATGTCCCCCTTTCCTTGCAATCGTATCGAACCCCGCAAACGCAAAACCAGAATCAGAAACGATAAAGAAACGCCCATGATCGACCAGCAGATAGAGATTCCCACCAAGGATGGCCACACCACCACGTTCATCACCCATCCCGAGCGCGGCGGCCCGCATCCGATCGTTATTTTCTACATGGACGCGCCGGCAATCCGCGAGGAGCTGCGCGATATGGCGCGGCGGCTCGGCACCTCAGGCTATTACGTCATGCTGCCGAATCTCTACTATCGCGCCGGCGTCATGGAGCTCGGGCCGCTGCCGCAAGATCCGGAATCGCCGGAGCGCAAGCGCATGTTCCAGCTGATGAACTCGATCAACATCCCGCTGGTGATGGAAGACACCAAGGCGCTGCTCGCTTATGCCGACGGCCAGGCGGCCGCGCGCACGGACCTTGTCGGCACCGTCGGCTACTGCATGAGCGGCCGGTACGCGATCAACGCGGCGACGCACTTTCCCGATCGCGTCAAGGCCGCCGGCTCGATCTACGGCACGCATCTTGCGACCGACCAACCTGACAGCCCGCATCTTGCCGCGCAAAAGACCAAGGCCGAGCTCTATTTCGGTTGCGCCGAGACCGATATCTATGCGCCAGCAGAGATCATCGAGAAGGTGAAAACGGGAATGAACGGCGCCAACGCCGAGGTCGAGATCTATCCTGGCACCCATCATGGCTTCGCGTTTCCGAAGCGCCCGGTCTATAACCGCGACGCCGCCGAGCGGCATTGGGAGCGGCTTCTCGCGCTCTATCGCCGCAATCTCGGATAACCTCTCGATGCCCTTGCTGTTGATCGCCTTCCCCGTCTTCGACCCGATCGCCGTCTCGGTCGGGCCGATCGCGATCCGCTGGTATGCGCTGGCTTATATCGGCGGCATCGTGCTGGGGTGGATCTATGCCCGCGCCTTGTGTAAGGACGAAAAACTGTGGGGCGGACCGACGCCGATCTCGCTCGCCCAGCTTGACGACTTCATCCTCTGGGTCACCATCGGCATCATCGTCGGCGGCCGCACCGGCTATGTGCTGTTCTACAATCTCCCCTTCTTCATGCAGCACCCGGCAGAGATCCTTGAATTATGGAAGGGTGGCATGTCTTTCCACGGCGGCTTCCTCGGCTGCGTCGCCGCGGTGATGTTGTTTGCCCGCAGGAATAGTATTTCGATCCTCTCGCTCGGCGATATCACCACCGCGGTCGGGCCGATCGGGCTGTTT
>JBJMTR010000346.1:0-7440 GCA_045811565.1 Bradyrhizobium sp. | reverse complement strand
GGCTTCATGATCGGCGGCGGCATCTGGCTGGCGCTGACACGGGCGCGCTAGACTAGAGCGGATCATGGTTCGAGACGCGCGGGCATTGCCGCGCGCCTCACCATGAGGGCCCAAGCCAGACCTCATCCTGGGGAGCGACCACTTGGTCGCCTCTCGAACGATAGAGCCGCCGCACCGCAGAATGCGCTAGATCAGCTTTTCCGCCCGCAGCATCGTTTCGAGCTCGCCAAAGATCCGCGCCAGCCGGTCGGCCCATGATTTCTCGCCGGCCTGGTCGGCAATCAGATCCTGGCGGATTTCTATCCCGGTGTTCATCAACCCGCGCATCTCGCCATGCACCGGTATCGTGTAATCGGTCTCGTCGCTGACCGCATAGGGCTCGTTGTCGCCGACCACGAGATCGGCTTCCGCACGCAACAGCTTGAGTATCAGCGGCGGCAAGGACGTGTCGCGGTGATACAGCGTGCCGATATGCCATGGCCGCGCGATGCCGGCATAGACCGGCGTAAAACTGTGCAGCGAGACCAGCACCGTCGGTATCCCCGCGTGAAGCCGCTGGTCGATGATCTCGTCGATCTTCCGGTGATAGGGATCGAAGATCGCCTGGCGGCGCACCTCGGCTTGCTCGCGCGTCAGTCCCCGATTGCCGGGAATCGTGGTGGCTTCGCTGATCGGCGGGATCGAGCTCGCCACATGCGGCGGGCGGTTGCAGTCGATCACCAGCCGCGAATAGCGCTGCGCGATCAGATGGGCATCGAGCTGCCGCGATAACGCTTCGGCAAGGCCGGCAATCCCGATATCCCAGGCGATATGCCGCGTCAGCTCGCTCTCGGGCAGGCCGAGATCGCCGAGCGGGCGCGGAATCCGCCGTCCGTAATGATCGCAGGTGAGCAGGAACGGCGAACGACCTTTCGCATTATATTCGTACACCGGTGGAACGTCGTCGCCTGTGAGGAGTGGTGCTGCGCCGGTGGAGATGTCCAAAACCTTGTCCTCAACTTTGCCTATCGAAGCGGCAGACCGATCTGGAAATGAGCAATGATCTCTATAGATTAGATCGAACAAAATCACGATGATTGCCGCACAATGCCGCTACTCACGATTCATCACAACACCCTATATCGCTACAGCCACCCGGTGGCGTTCGGCGAGCACCGCATCATGCTGCGCCCGCGCGACAGCCATGATTTGCGCGTAACCGCAAGCCAACTCGTCATCGAGCCGCAGCCGATGTCACTGCGCTGGATCCATGACGTGTTCGGCAACAGCGTCGCGATTGCGACTTTCGACGAGTGCGCCGAGACGCTGTCGTTCACTTCCATCGTCACCGTCGACCACAATCCGGCGGAAGAGTTCGCGCTGACCGCGGACGATCCGGCTTATTTCTATCCGTTCCTGTACGACGATGAGGAATTTCCCGACCTCTTGCAGTTCATCACGCCGCAATATGGCGACCCCAACGGCGAGCTGTCGGTATGGGCGCGCAAATTCCTCGATGCCGATGCGCCGACGCCGACCTTCAACATTCTCAGCGGCATGACCCATGGCATCCGCGATGCCTTCGCCTACCGCAAGCGGCATGACCAGGGCACCCAGCATCCGCTCGACACGTTGCAGACGGGATCGGGCACTTGCCGGGACTATGCGCTATTCATGATCGAGGCGCTGCGGCGGCTCGGCATAGCCGCGCGCTTCGTGTCCGGCTATCTCTTCGTTCCCGATAGCGCCGGCCATTTCGGCGGCGGCTCGACCCACGCCTGGGTGCAGGTCTATCTGCCGAGCGCGGGCTGGATCGAATTTGATCCGACTAACGGCATCGTCGGCACCCGCGATCTGATCCGCGTCGCGGTGGCGCGCGATCCGCGCCAGGCGATCCCGCTGCATGGCACTTATCTCGGCTCGGCCGATGCCTTCATCGGCATGGAGGTCAGCATCAACGTGATTCCGGCCGGCGAGGAGCAAGCGGAACGCGGCCAATTTTTGCTCAGTTCTGCAGCGGGTTGAACAGGAAGATTTCTGAACCAAAGCGCGTTGCGCGTGACTAAATCTGACGTCTCCTTGAATTCGACGTTCGCCAGAGGGGACCTTGTCGAGCGGCTAAGCGGACTTCAGGCCTGGAATGGATATGGAGATCAAGGTCGGATTCGAGATTACGTACACGGCCGTGCAGCCGACGCCGATGGTGATCATGCTGGGCATTCACCCCTCGCGCTTCGCTGATATCATCGGCACCGAGAGCATCACAGCCGAACCGAACGTGCCGATCGGGTTTTATCGCGACGGTTTCGGCAATGTCTGCGGAAGGCTGGTGGCACCTCAGGGCGGCGTGACCTTGCGCGGCAGCGCACTGGTGCGCGATTCCGGATTGCCCGATGTCGTGATGCCGACCGCGCAGCAGGTGCCGATCGAGCAACTGCCCGACGATGTGCTGCTCTATCTGATGCCGAGCCGCTATTGCGAGACTGACAAGCTCACCGACATCGCGTGGTCGTTATTCGGCAACACGCAGCCGGGCTGGGCGCGGGTCCAGGCGATCACCGAATTTGTGCATAACCACGTCACCTTCGGCTATCAGCACGCCCACCATATGAAGTCGGCGCACGATGTCTACGAGCAGCGCACCGGCGTGTGCCGCGATTTCGCGCACTTGGCGCTGACCTTCTGCCGCTGCATGGGCATCCCGGCGCGCTATTGCACCGGCTATATGGGCGACATCGGCATTCCGCCGGAGCCGGAGCCGATGGATTTTTCCGGCTGGTTCCAGGCCTATCTGTCCGGCCAGTGGTACACCTTTGACGCCCGCCACAATCACCCGCGGATCGGCCGCATCCTGATGGCCACCGGCCGCGACGCAGCCGATGTCGCGCTGACCACGAGCTTTGGCCGGATGACACTGGCGAAATTCGTCGTCATCAGCGACGAAGTCGTGACGGCTTGACGCGCTTTGTGATTCCGGGATGGTGCGCCAGCACCAGACCTCAGATGCGCAATTGCGCATCGTAGTTCGATGCTTCGCACCGTCCCGGAATGACAGTATGTAAACCCATGATCTCAGATCGTCTCTTCGTCTACGGCACGCTAATGCGCGGCTTCGACCATCCGATGGCGAAGCTGTTGACGCGCAGCGCGGATTTCCTCGGCACTGCGCGCTGCCGCGGTGCGCTTTATCTGATCAAGCATTATCCGGGATTGGTGCTGTCGGACGACCCCGCCGGTGTCGTATTCGGCGAATTGTACCGCCTGCGCGCGCGCGACGCGTTGCTGCGCGAGTTCGACATGTACGAAGCCTGCGGCGAGGGTTTTCCGGAGCCGACCGAATATGTGCGCCGGATGCTGGAGGTCACGCTGGAAGACGGCACGAAGGGCGAGGCCTGGACCTATATCTATAACTGGCCGGTCACGCGCTTGCCGCGCATCGCCTCGGGAAAGTTTCTGGAGCGGTAGGCCTCAATCCTCCCGCACCACCCGCACATCGACCTCGCGCTCGACATAGGTCCACTCTTCCGTAGCGCGCAGCATCGCCACCAGTTCCTCGAAATCAGCGGCGTGTTCGGGGGCGTATTCGAACCAGGTGAGGAAATCGAAGGGCTCGCCGAGATCGCGGCAGTGATAAAGCTGACGCGCAATTGCGGGGAGATATTTCAGGCTGCTTGCGATGTGGTGCGATTGGTCTTCAAAGATGCGCCGCCGCTCTTCCTGCGTCAGCTCCCACCACGCCTCGGATTTGCGTATCGGGATCAGCGCCGCGCAGCTTGCTTCACGGCGGCCGAGCCCGGCTTCGACAGCAGCGAGCTGCTCCTTCTCAGGCCGCTCCAGATAGCGCAGATGGCTGACCACGCCGGCTAGCCGCCACGAGCTCACCGACGGCAATAGCGGCAGCGCGATGGCCTTGCTCTGGATCACCGAGAGCGCCGGCACGCTCGGCAACGTCTCGCCCGCCACCCGCGCGATCGAGGTGACGCGCCAGCCCCCGCTTTGTCCGCCCCTGAAGGTCGTGAACATGGGCTATCCAACTCCGGAACCGGTTGGGGTTCAAGCGCCGTGCGGCGCCGCGATCGCTTCCTTCGCCTCTGCCCGCAAGCCCGGCGAGGCGAAGAGCCCTGTGAATAGCCGGGAGAAGGCCGATAAATTTCGTATTTCGGCCCGGCCTCCTATAAGCCTAGCCGGTTGGCCGCGACTCACAGTTCCAAGCTAAACATCACATATGCGCTTTACGCCCCAATTCCTCGACGAGCTGCGCGCCCGGCTTCCGGTTTCGGAAGTCGTGGGCCGGCGCGTCAAGCTGAAAAGAGCGGGGCGGGAATGGAAGGGGCTGTCGCCGTTTCAGCAGGAGAAGACGCCTTCGTTCACGGTCAACGACCAGAAGGGTTTTTATCACGACTTCTCCTCGGGCAAGCACGGCAACATTTTTGAGTTCGTGATGGAGACCGAGGGCGTCTCGTTCCCCGAAGCGGTGGAGCGGCTGGCGTCGATGGCGGGCGTGCCGCTGCCGGCCGCGACGCCCGATGCCGAACGCCACGAGCAGCGTCGCAAGACGCTGCACGACGTGATGGAGCTGGCGGCAAAGTTCTTCACCGATACGCTGGCCTCGCGTGTTGGTGCCAAGGGGCGCGGCTATCTCGGCGACCGCGCGATTTCGCCGGCCACCCAATTGCAGTTCCGCATCGGCTACGCACCCGGCGAGCGCTTTGCGTTGAAGGAGCACTTGGGCTCGCTCGGCATTTCTACAGATGACATGGTGGAAGCCGGGCTGTTGATCGCGGGCGACGATATCCCCGTGCCCTATGATCGCTTCCGCGATCGCGTGATGTTTCCGATCACAGATCTGCGCGGCCGGGTGATCGCGTTTGGCGGCCGTGCGCTGGAGAAAGACGTCGCCGCGAAGTACCTGAATTCGCCGGAAACCGCGTTGTTTCACAAGGGCGACAATCTCTACAATTTCGCGCCGGCACGGCAGGCCACCCATAACGGCGCGCCGCTGATCGTCGTCGAAGGCTATGTCGACGTCATCGCCATGGTGACCGCGGGCTTTGCCGCGACGGTGGCGCCACTCGGAACGGCACTCACCGAAAACCAACTCGCTCTGTTGTGGAAGATGGCGGACGAGCCGATCCTCTGCTTCGACGGCGACAAGGCCGGCCAGAAGGCCGCGTATCGTGCCGCCGACCTGGCGCTGCCGCATCTCAAACCGGGAAAAAGTCTTCGTTTTGCGTTGTTGCCCGATGGACAGGACCCCGACGACCTCGCGCGCTCCGGTGGACGCGGCGCGATCGAGGAGGTGATCTCGGCTGCGCGCGGGCTTGCGGACGTGATCTGGTCGCGCGAGATCGAGGGCGGCAACTTTGCCACCCCAGAACGGCGCGCGGCGCTGGAAGCCCGCATCGGTGAGCTCACCAATGGCGTCCGCGACGATGTCGTGCGTCGCTATTACCGCCAGCATCTGGCCGAGCGCCTGCAACGCACTTTTGCGCCGGAAAGCGCGCGGGGCGGTTACACCAGAGGCGATTTTCGCAAGGGGCCAAGCGGCGAATCAGGCCGCCGGTTTGCGCCGCGCAGCCCGGCAGGGAGCCGATTCGGCCAAGGGACAGCCCTCAGCCCGGCACTGGCCCGCGGGCCCTACCAGGCCGCAAGTCCCCAATTGGCAAATAGCCCGATCATGCGGGGACAGCGTAGTGCGCTCTCCCGGCGGGAGGCGCTGATCCTGCAGAGCTTGATCAATCATCCTTGGCTGCTGCATGACCACCTTGAGGAGGTGGCGGCACTGGAACTGGCCCATCCGGAGGCGCACAAGCTACGCGCCGGCATCATCGCGGCCTTTGCCAACGACCATCATCACTCCCCGGACGCCGAGGAGCAGGCCGAGAAAATGCGCGACGACCTTGAAGTTGGTGGATTTTCGCCTATTCTTCAAAGGGTTGAGCGGGCGATCACCACCCATGCGGTATGGGGCGCGCAAACCGGCGCCGCACGCGAGGACGTTTTGGCCACCTGGCATCAACTTGTCTCCTTGCATCGGCAATGGCACTCCTTACTTAGGGAATTGAAGGATGCCGAGCAGGCTTTGGGGGACGAGGCCAGCGAGGCAAGTCTGGCGTGGCTGCGGGATATCAAGGCCCGAATGGCAGAAGCCGATGGCACTGAGGCCCTGATCGAGGGATTTGGCGAATCGTCGGGTCGGTTCCAGCGCAGCGTTTGATGAAAGAATCATGCGGACGGCCGCGGCCAGGCCCGCGAAATGACTCGCCAAATCCATGTTTTGGCTGCAAAAACAGGGTTAAGCGAAACTTAACAGCCGCACCTTTATAGGTGCACAACCGTTCGGACGGGACAAAGGGGTGGCGAGAATTTGCGCCGCCCTTTGCGCGTCGTGAGTTGACTTCAATGATTCAAGCGGGCGGCGTTTTGACGTCTCGCATGAGCGCGTTTCGGGAGCTTAAGTGAATGGCCACCAAGGCAAAGACGCTGCAGGTTAAAGACAAGGAAAAAGACGACAAGGCAGCAGACGCCCCTGAGAAGGATTCGCCGGACGCGCCCTCGCCGTTGCTCGACCTGACGGATGCTGCCGTCAAGAAGATGATCAAGCAGGCCAAGAAGCGCGGCTTCGTCACCTTCGACCAGCTCAACGAAGTGCTGCCCTCCGACACCACCTCGCCGGAACAGATCGAAGACATCATGTCGATGCTTTCCGACATGGGCATCAACGTGTCCGAGGCCGAAGACACCGACAGCGAGGAAGAAAAGGAAGAGGCCGACGACGACACTGACAACGAGCTTGTCGAGGTCACGCAGAAGGCCGTCACCGAAGTCAAGAAGTCCGAGCCCGGCGAGCGCACCGACGATCCCGTCCGCATGTATCTGCGCGAGATGGGTACGGTGGAGCTGTTGTCGCGCGAGGGCGAAATCGCCATTGCCAAGCGCATCGAGGCCGGCCGCGAGGCGATGATCGCAGGTCTCTGCGAAAGCCCGCTGACCTTCCAGGCCATCATCATCTGGCGCGACGAGCTCAACGAAGGGAAGATCTTCCTTCGCGACATCATCGATCTCGAAGCGACCTATGCCGGCCCGGACGCCAAGAACAACATGAACCCGGCGATGATCGCTGCGCCCGGTGGTGACGGGGTGCAGACGGCTGAAGCCAATGGCGAGGCAGCCACGGCTGCGCCCGCGCATGTCGCGCCGCCGGCCGCTCCGCCGTCGCCGACCCCGTTCCGCGCTGCGCCCGCCGCCGGTGCTGACGTCGAGGAAAAGGACCCGGGCGAGGCTGCGGCCGAAGCCGACATGGATGACGACGAGTTCGAAAACCAGATGTCGCTCGCGGCGATCGAGGCCGAGCTGAAGCCGAAGGTGGTGGAGACCTTTGACAAGATCGCCAGCGAGTACAAGAAGCTGCGGCGGCTGCAGGAGCAGGATATCGCCAACCAGCTGCAGAGCGAGTCGCTC
>JBJMTR010000345.1:0-4382 GCA_045811565.1 Bradyrhizobium sp. | reverse complement strand
TCACGGAAGCCGCGGCAAAGGGCCGGCACATCCGCGCGGCCGGCGTCGATTTTCGCGAGGGCGACGTACTGCTCGCCAAGGGCAGCCGCCTCACCGACCGCGCGCTTTCGCTCGCCGCCGGCATGAATTATCCGGAACTCGCCGTGCGGCGCCGCCCGAAGGTTGCAGTGCTCGCCACCGGCGACGAGCTGGTGATGCCGGGCGCGTCCCCCGGCCCCGGCCAGATCGTCTATTCCAACGGCTATGCGCTGCGCGCGCTGGCACGGGCCGAAGGCGCCGAGACCGTCGACCTCGGGATTGTCGCCGACACCCTTGCCGCGACCACCGAAGGCATCCGCCGCGCCCGCGCGGTGCGCGCCGATATCCTGATCACCACCGGCGGCGCCTCGGTCGGCGACCACGATCTGGTCAAGCCGTCGCTGGAGGCCGAAGGTGTGACAATCGCGTTCTGGCGAATCGCGATGCGGCCCGGCAAACCGGTGATGCACGGACGGACCGGCGCGATGCGGGTGATCGGCCTGCCTGGCAATCCCGTCTCGTCCTATGTTTGCGCCTTCCTGTTCCTCGTGCCGCTGATTCGCGCACTTTCCGGCCGCGCGACCATCCATCACGTCAGGGAATCGGCCCGGCTCGGCCGTGACCTCGCAGCCAACGACCAGCGCGAAGACTATCTCCGCGCGCGCCTCGAGGAGCGTGCGGACGGCGCCTTGATCGCCACTCCTGTCAACCAACAGGACAGCTCGCTGCTCGGGAATCTCGCTGCGGCACAGGCGCTTGTGATACGTCCGCCATTCGCGCCGGCTGCGGCAAAGGGCACGACCTGCGACATCCTGCGGCTGCCGGAATGATGGCCTCGGTCGACCGGTTCCGACGAACCCTGACTGCGTTCACTTGAAATTAAGTGGTTGCGGAACACATATCGAACATATAGTGTCCGTTCATGATTTGTTTCTGAAGTCCCTGTCTACAAATGGGAGTTCGGGACCCCGTGAAGTTTGGACTTCATGAGCTTGGACATGAAATCAGCTTGGACTTGAAATCTCGGAATCGAACGACGCTATCAACCGGGGGAATGCTCGAGATGCTTACGCGCAAACAGTATGAACTTCTGCGTTTCATCAACGAACGGCTGAAAGAAGCCGGCGTGCCGCCCTCCTTCGACGAGATGAAGGACGCGCTGGACCTGCGCTCGAAGTCCGGTATCCACCGCCTCATCACCGCACTCGAAGAGCGCGGCTTCATTCGTCGTCTGCCCAATCGTGCTCGCGCCATCGAGGTCATCAAGCTGCCGGAGCTCGCGGCCGGTGGCGGCAATGGCCGCCGCGGCTTCACGCCGAGCGTCATCGAAGGCACGCTCGGCAGACGCTCCAGCGGCGCAGCCCTGGCCGAGGATGACGGCAACCGCCCGGTCGCCGTGCCGGTGATGGGCCGGATCGCTGCCGGTACGCCGATAGAGGCACTGCAGAACCGTAGCCACACCATCAGCGTGCCGCCTGACATGCTCGGCTCCGGCGAACATTACGCGCTCGAAGTGCGGGGCGATTCCATGGTGGACGCCGGCATTCTCGACGGCGATATGGCGCTGATCCAGCGCAACGAGACCGCCGATACCGGCGATATCGTGGTGGCGCTGATCGACGAGGAGGAAGCAACGCTCAAGCGCTTCCGCCGCCGTGGCGCCTCGATTGCGCTTGAGCCCGCCAATACCGCCTACGAGGTCCGCATCCTGCCGCCGAACCGGGTCAGGATTCAGGGCAAGCTGATCGGGCTTTACCGAAAGTATTGAGTGACGCGTCGGCGAACCGACGCGTGCGCGCATAGGCGGTCGCGCCTATCTGAATCGACATCCGCTCAAGGCCCCGGCAACCGCCGGGGCTTTTTTTCCAAGATCTGTTTGTGTGACAAGACCTGTTTGTGTGAATTGGGTGAAGCTTGGTGACGCTATCGCGTTTGTGATCAGCAAAATTGGCAGGGGTCGTACAATTGCCCAGAACCGGGCAGACACTCGCGAGTTATCGTCCACTCTGATAGAGGCCTGCGCCTCAAGAAGAGGTTCGGGTCGGCTATCTCGAACGAGGAGCAATCCGATGTGTGACTATAGTCTACACGCTGTGGCAACGCGCCCCGCCCAAGTTGGAGAGACGCTGATCACCACGACATTCCGCGGTACATCGACTCGAGGCTTCGCCTCGGAAAGCGATCCCAATACTGCGGTCTGCATGCTTCCGGGAACTGAACTCGCGTTCGGCGAAGACGTCAAATACGACAACCGCTGGATCTGGACCAAGACCACCGGCTTCCGCGTCGGCAAGTTCAACGAAGTGGACCCGGATGTCCGCGATCGCCACCACGATGCGATCGAATTTCCGGACGGCAGCTACGTGCTGGTGACGCAGCTTTGCGAAGGACAGCGGGCAACCGTGCTGCAATTGCCGGTGGTGCATCCAGTCGCTGAGCCCGCGCCGAAGAAGGCCGTGGAGACCCCCGCAGCTTCCGCTGCGTCGCTCTTTATCGGCTAACAGTTTCGCACGGCAGGCCGTCGGTTGCAGCTGACGGGGCCTTGCGGCGCGGAGTTGTTCAGGTGTTTCGAGCGACCCCGGATTTGATCCGGGGCGCGAAGGGAGAGATACGTCGAGGGAGAGCATCGTCGCTCGCCAAGGGAGTGTGATCGGTGGTCACCAAGATCACATGGCAGAAGGCCGGCCGCGTGACCGAGCCGGGGCGGTACATGTTCAGATTCGGGTGGCTGACTGTCGCAGCGGAGGATCTCGCGGTCTGGGAGCAATTTCCGGACGCCACGTTTACGCTGGTCAAGATGCGAGCCCAAGCCGACGGCACGGAGGAGTTTCGTCTCGGCGCATTTGAGCTGCCGAGTAATCCCGTGTCCGGCGGGCCGTGAAGTTGGTCGCAAGCGAACTGGGCACTGGCTCGCGTAAAGAATACGGTTTAAGGGGCTAAATTAGTCTTCAGCCTCCACGTCGGTTTCGGACGGCGTCGCATCGACGGCGCGTGGTGGTCCTGCCCGCGGGGCGAGGATCGCCGCCTCAGCCTCGCCCTCGCCTGCGATCGCGGGCGACCACGGACGATCGATCCCTCGAGGCCTCACCGCATCAACGACAAAGCCATCGCGATTTCGCCGCAACGCCATCGCCCCAAGCCGCCGCAGGCGTTCGGTGCCGATGATTGACGCAGCGCAACCTGCGGCCGGTTGCCTTGCGGTCACAATCAGGGCCGCGCGTTCACAATCGTCAGCCAGCGCCTCGGCTCGCTGCGCGAGCGCCACGAACGTCCCGCCGGCCGCTTGCGTCACACAGCCGCTTTCATCGCATGACACGCCATCGGCGAGCGACATGTCCGTCGCCAAGCGCGCGTCACCATCCGCCGCCAGCCATTCTTTCGTCAGGAAGGCATCCTTGGCGGAGCGCATCAGATGCAGCCGCCCATCGCTGCCGCGGACGCCGACATTGCGGCCATCGGCGGAAATCAGGATGTCCGGCTGCGGCACTCTCACCGCCCACACCGCTGTAACCAGCAGCACGGCCGCGCCGGACCAGCGCAGCGGCGTGCGCAACAGCCCGAGCAGGATGATCCCCGCGCTCGCCGCGATCAGCGGACCGATGCCGAACGCGGCCATACGGCCAACCGCGCCCGGTAGCGCTGCAACATATTGCGTTACCACGATCATCCAATCGATCCCGGCGCCCATGACCGCCCAGAACACGCCATCGAAGCCGAACGGCATGGCGACAAGACCGAGCAGGCCCGCTGGCATCACCAGCGCCGAGACGACGGGCATCGCCGCAAGGTTGGCGAGCAGCCCATAGGGCGTCACCCGGTGAAAGTGATAGGCCGCGTAAGGCGTCGTCGCCAGTCCGGCCACCAGCGAGGCCAGCACCAGCATCATGACCTCCCGCCCGCCCCACAGCGCCACCCGCGCAGTCGCCGAATGCTCCGGCGCGGCAAACAGATGCGGCATGCCGATCTGAACCAGCGCCACCAGCCCCAACGTCGCCGCAAACGACATCTGGAAGCTGGGATGGACCAACGCTTCCGGCGCGATCGTCAGCACGATCATCGCCGCTACGGCGAGCGTGCGGAACGTCACCGCGCGGCGGTCGACCATGATCGCGATCAGCACCACCCCCGTCATAAAGAAGGAGCGTTGCGTCGCGACCTCGGCGCCTGACAGCAGGAGATAGAATGCGGCGGCGACAAACGCGGCTACGGCCGACCATTTCTTGATCGGAAAGCTCACGGTGAGTACGGGAAACAGCGCGAGCAGCGCCCGTACTGCAAAGAACACAACGCCGGCAACAACCGCCATGTGATAGCCAGATATCGACAGCACGTGACCGAGACCCGAAATAAACATGGCATCGTTC
>JBJMTR010000344.1:0-15960 GCA_045811565.1 Bradyrhizobium sp. | reverse complement strand
GGGCGGCGCGCCGCTGATCCCGTTCGGCATCAGCGCGATGTTGTCGAGCGCCGCTGCAACCGGTGGATCAAGCCGGAGCTGCCGCTCTTCTCTCTGGCATCCGGCCGTGGCGACTGCGACGCTAAGAGACACCAGTAAAATCCGCATAATTCCAAATCGTTGACGCGGGAAAACGCGAGTCTAACAAGCTCTGGCCGGGCAATAGGTTCCAATCCGCGCATCGCCCGGCTCGCCGGCTATTGGCGCTACCCGCATCGACCAGCGGCTGAGGGCGACGAGAGCCGGATTGTGGAACGATCGCAGTCGCCAACGCTTAGAACGGATCGATCTGGATCGCGCCATGAACCAACGTCCTGCGCACGACAGTCAAGCTGCCCTGGTTTCCCGCCCCGTGAATGCGATGTGCCTGGCTCCGGACGGTGATCAGCAACGGCTTGTGTGCCTCGCCGAAGAGACGCCAATTGCGTTTCGCTACGACGGCTTCTCTCACGGCCGCGAAATCCATTCCCGTACGGGTTCACGCTTCCGCCTCCAGCTGAGGATCAAAGCATGCTGAACTATCCCCGACCGCCTTTTCCCAGCCAGCAGCAACCGATGCCCGGCGTAACGGACGCCATGAAGCCCGTGCCCGACCATGGCGAGAAGTCTTACAAAGGCAGCGGTCGTCTCAGCGGAAAGAAAGCCATCATTACCGGCGGCGACAGCGGAATAGGCCGCGCGGTCGCAATTGCCTTCGCCAGAGAAGGGGCCGACGTTCTGATCTCCTACCTCGCCGAGGATGACGATGCCCACGAGACCGAACGACTTGTGAAGGAGTCCGAAAGGAAGGCTGTCCTCGTCCCCGGCGATCTGCAACGGCCGGAGCACTGCCGCGCGGTCGTCGCAAGAGCAGTCTCGGAGTTCGGAGGTATCGATATCCTCGTCAACAACGCGGCCCATCAGGCCATGTTCAAATCGATCGAAGACATCTCCGACGAGGAATGGGAATTGACTTTCAGGGTCAACATCCATGCCATGTTCTACCTGACTAAGGCCGCAGTTGCCCACATGAAGCCGGGAAGCTGCATCATCAATACCGCCTCGATTAATTCAGATACGCCCAACCCGACGCTACTCGCTTATGCAACGACAAAAGGCGCGATCTACAATTTTACGGCCGGACTTGCGCAGCTGCTCGCGGAGAAAGGCATCCGCGCCAATGCCGTCGCGCCCGGGCCAATCTGGACGCCGCTTATTCCTTCGACGATGTCCGGTGAGGCGGTCACGAACTTTGGCAAGCAGGTCCCTCTACAGCGACCGGGCCAGCCTGCGGAATTGGCTACCACCTATGTGATGCTGGCCGACCCGCTTTCGAGCTACGTATCCGGCGCGACGATTGCGGTCACGGGCGGGAAGCCTTTCCTGTAATAACCGGGATTTCATTTTCCTCCTGGTTGATTCAGGGAAAATCGGCTCGAACCATTCCGGCCTTCGATTTCACAGGCTGCCCTTCGCTGCTCGCGGCTGACGTAATCGAGCGTGACTTTCTCGACGTTAGACGCGACCCATGCAGCCATACGCTCTTCTTCCTTCAGTGATGCCTCCAGCGGAGCGCGCGCGGAATCCACACCGGCATTTCCGCATAGCGCCAGGAGCGATTTGTAGGCCGCGATCTCGAAATTCTCGAAGGCATCGCCGCGGTCCGCGCCGGCGGGCAAACAGTACTGCGCCATGGAATTCGCCCGCAGTGGCAGCGCGCCGAAATCAACTTTCGCGGCCGTGCACCTGGAACGGTGGCGCAGTGGCCTCGATCGCCGTAAACGTTTCGAGGATCCGGTATGTATGCTGGGTGCCGGCCGGAACCAGCCAGGAATCGCCGGGCTCGAGCTTGATCGTCTGGCCCTCCAGATCAAGCTCGGCGCGACCGGAGATGACGTAGCCGACCGTTTCGTAATCGCGCCGCGACGGCTTTGCCTCATGCGGGCGTTCCTCTCGCCACATGCGCATCGACAGGCGCTTGCCGGAGACGAGGTAAACCTCGCCCGATTCGCCCGTCGGTGATCTCGAGCTCATTACTTTCTGGACAGTCGTATCAGCCATCGAACGTCTCCGGTGATCCATCCCGCCGCCGACAGCTAATGGCGTCCGACGGTCTTGCCTGAGTTCAGATCCTGAGCCATCTCGAGGTGATGCCGAAGTGTCGGAAGGGTCTTGCCCGCCCAGTCCTTCAGCTTCGGATTGTCACCGTTCTTCGAATAGCGCTCGAACAATGACACGGCGTCCTTATGGCCGCTCAACTGATCGGAGTCGTAGCGCGCACTGAAATCGCCGCCCTTCAGGGCTTTCAGCTTGTCCAGCTTGCTCTGGTGCGAACTATCCAGCTGGGTCGGCAATTCCGCCTTCAAATCTCCGCTCGAAATCATCGACTTCAAATCGTCCGAGGTTTTCTGGTGATCCTTGAGCATAGTGCCGGCGAACGTTTTCTCCGATGCGTTGCCGCGTTCCTGAGCCAGCTGACTAGACTGAATCTCGAACATGTCGCTGATCGCGGCCTCTTTCAGGAAGTCCGCCGTGCTGGGGCTGATGCCCAAGGCGGAATTCACGCCGGTTTTTTCCCCGACGGATTGGGCCAGCACGGGCGTCGCGAGAAGAACGAGCGCCAGGCCGGAAGCAAGGTATTTCATGGGTGATCCTTCTGGTTGCCGTAAGGATGGTGCGTGGGCCGATGTCCAATTTTGGCTGGCCGATCGATCCCCGCACGATCTCCTGTAAATGGATGATCACACCTATCGTTCCGCCGGTCGCACGGGTTCCGGCGAGGCGAAGTTCAGAAACAGGCCGGGTTCCGCGGCACCTCCACGCCTTGCCCCTGAAACCGGGGGCATCGCAACAATGTTCGTGCGAGGCAATCTCATTTGGGAGCGTCCGATGAAACGTCACCCGGACCCCAACAGCCGTGATTGGGAGCAGATCGCCGAGGATTTACAGCAGACCGCAGACAGCCTTCCGCCCGGCGATGACAAGCAGGCGGCGGAGCAAAAGTTGCAACGGACGAAAAGGGCGGTCGAAATCAGAAACTGGCTGAGTCGCCACGCGTGCGGCCGCCTCGCTAATTGGTATTGGCCGCCGACCGCCAGCATTCATTAGGCTTCCAGGCAATTGGGCGGTGGCGATCCCGGGAAGACTCGAACTTCCGACCTACGGTTTAGGAAACCGTCGCTCTATCCGGCTGAGCTACGGGACCGCGAACCCGTGCGGCAAGCGCGGGTGCTGGACGCTCATACCAGACGAGGCACGTGATCGCCAGCCTGTGTGTATCGAACGACCCGTCCCAAGGCGGACCGAAGGCTTGCGGAAATGCCGGCGCCCTGGGCGCGAGCCTCATCGTTTCAATCCCTGCAAGTTCTAGCCAAATGGCGAATGCGTCCCGCCTGTCACGAGCGGCAATTACGGGCGGGAAATCGCACGGTTCCGGGGTGACAAGCCGGGTCAAAATGGCGACAATCTGTTAAATCTGCGTCGCTCGAATCCGCCTGGGGAATATTGTCCGTGATCCCGTCACGTACATCCGTGGTTGCTATTGCCGCGATCGCCGGTTGCATTGCGCTCGCGCCGGCGGGCGCGCAGGCGCAATGGTGGCGCAGCGCCCCGGCCGATTTCGAGGAATGCGCCGACTTGGCCGAGAAAGCCAAGACCAAGGAAGTGAAAACCTCGGCGCTCGCCGAATGCAACGCGAAGTTCGCCGGCCGCCGCAAGCCCGGGGGCGGGTACACCTATTACGATTTCATGCAGGACCGCAGCTTCGATATCGCGGGCCCCAATCCGACAACGGAAGAGCAGAAGAAGATCGACGAGCAATATACCGCCTATCTCGAAAAGCAGCGGCGAAGCACCATTGCCGCGGCGTTGGCGGCAAAGCAGCAGCGACAAGAACAGCAGCAGCAGCCCCCGCAAGCGCCGCAAGCCGTGCAGCAGGTATCGCTCAAAACCGAGACCGAAAAAGTGCCGGTGCCGGTAGCGAGCCCGGTCAAGGAGGCCGCGCGCATCAAAGCCGCCAACTGTGCCAAAAATTCCTTCTCGTGCGAATGGCCGCGGCTTTCGCAAAGTATCGACGAGCTGAAGAAGCTGTTTACTCCGACGCCGAGCAGGGCGAAGGGGAGTTAGCCGCGGCCTTGAGCCGGGACCCATACGCCGCGGCCCGCGGAAGAGGCACACGGGCAGACGGCTTCTTTCACTACGAGCAATTGTGGTTACTGAGTTCGCAGGGACGACAACTAGCTTTTTTGCGATCAGCCGCGTAGCTCGGGTTTGATCTCAATCCGTAATCACCATCGCCCAGAATTTCCGATATGGCGATTTCGGATTGTCGACCGCGGCGACGCCGACGCGGCGGGCGCCAAGCATCAGGAGATTTGCACGATGGCCGCTGGAATCTCCCCACTGCTTCAGCATTTCGGCGAACGTCAAATATCCCGCGCCGATATTCTCCGCCGCGCGTGATTTTCGCAACGGCGACACACGCGAGGAAAAGCTCCCGGCCGCGCTATGGCTGATCGCGCCGGCCGCAGCCATCGCCTGCGCCTGTTTTAGCGCGACTGCGCTGAGCTTGCCGTCGAGTTTCACCGCCGGCAGGCCGTGCGCCCGGCGATAGGCGCTGATCGCGCCGGCATAATCCGCCCTCGCCGTGCCAGCGAAGCCGATACCAAGGCAGAGCGCGAGGAGAAGTAGCCTCATCTCAAATCGATTCAACGTGACTGATCAGTGTGTGCGGGGCCGCTTGCCGCGGTGCCGCGAAACCGGTTTGGTCACGGGCGCAATCGGCGCATAGAATGTCGTCGATGCAGCCCGTTGTTCCTGCAATCGTGCGTCATACCCCGGCGATGGCGTGACCGTCGGCGGCGCGGCATGAGAGGGCGCCACCGACCAGCCGCCGAGGACCACAATGGCCAGCAGCGCTGCATAAGTTCGTTTCATTGATTCCTCCCTAGGCGGTTCTCGGGACAATTGCGCCTGATCAGCGCCATTTCAAGGCAAACTCCATCATCCCCGGATCTGCTCCGGCGTCAGCCCGGGCGAACCCTTGCCGTCCGCCTCGGCCTTTCTGACCAGCTCCACGATACGGCGCGACAGCGGCGCCCGAAGCCCACGCCGGTCGGCGATCTCGGTGATGACGCCCTGCAGATAGTCGATCTCGGTGCGGCGGCCACGCTGCAGATCCTCCCACATCGAGGAGCGCGCTTCGGGATCAATCTTCATGGTCCGCCCCAGCAGGGCCTCGAAGATCGCATCCGGTAGGCGCAGCAAAGGCGGCATCCAGCGGGAGGGGATCGGGATCGGCGATACCGGCTTGATGCCCTCCGCGGTGATCGCCGCCAATCCTTCCGCCATCTGGTCGGCGAACAATTTTCGCCACGCGCGCCGCGCCAGCTGGCGACGCAGCGGGATGTCGGCCAGCGCATTGAGCGCGTTGTTGAGATTGACGATCAGCTTACCCCATTGCACGCCTTCGATGTTGCTGGTGGCGCGCATGCTCAGGCCCGGCACCGAAAGCGCTTGTGCGGTCGCACCACTGTCCTGTTCGACCACGATGTCGCCCGAGGTGGCCCGATGAAACCGCCCCTCGCCGAGCGCAATGACGTTGAACGGCACCATGCCGCCGAGCACCTTTCGCCCCGGCAATCGCTCGCGCAGCGCGGCGACGTTGCCGACGCCATTCTGCAGGCTGACAATCACGGCATCCGGCGGCACATGTTTGGCGATTGCGTCGGCCAGGTCTGCGGTATCCGCGCTCTTCACGGTCACCAGCACCACGCCAGTCTCGCTAAAAATCGCGGGATCGTCCGACAGCATGAGCTGGCGCGAGGCGAGCCTTTGCTCGGAACCGTCGAAATTCGTGAGCCGCAGGCCATTCGTCTCGATTTCAACGATCACCCGTGGGCGCGCCAGCAGCGCGACGCGGCGGCCGGCGGCAGCAAGGGCGCCGCCGACGAAGCAACCGATGCTGCCAGCCCCTGCCACGCCAATCGGTCGGTCTGAACTCATTCCATTTTTCTCTGTTGCCCGCATTGCTGCACCGAGCCTCGATAACAGAACTGCCGGTGGGTGCCTATTGAACACGCCAAGGGCGAACGGTCCACGCCTTGTAACCGTCATTTGGGGCCGTTATGTTTTCGGCGGGGCCGGGCACGCGGGAGGAGACGACAATGGGCTTACTCGACGTACTCAACGGCATGCAGAACGGCCCGCGCGGCACCAGCACGCCGAGCGCGCAATCCGAAAGCGGCGGCATGTCGCCGATGACCATGGCGATTCTGGCACTGCTCGCCTGGAAAGCAGTCAAGCATTTTAGCGGTAATCAGACCGGCTCCGCGCCGCAACCGGCGCCCGCACCGGGCAATGTCAATGCCGGCCTGCCTGGTGGCGGCATGGGTGGCGGTCTCGGCGATCTCCTCAAGGGCGGATTGGGTGGACTGCTCGGCGGCGCCGCCGCCGGCAGCGTCATCAGCGGTGGACTTGGTGACCTAATCAACCAATTCCAGCAGAAGGGACTTGGGGATCAAGCAAATTCGTGGGTCAGCAACGACCCCAACAAGCCAGTTTCGCCGGGCGATCTCGCCAACGCGCTCGGCGCCGACCAGATAGATTCGCTATCGGCGCAAAGCGGATTGCCGCGCGATGAATTGCTCAAGGGACTAAGTCAATATCTGCCCGACGCGATCAATCATCTGACCCCCGAGGGACGGTTGCCGAACGAAGACGAGTTGTCGGGCCGGATCTAATGCCGGCTTCTCAGTGAAGCGCCGATTTTTTCAGAAAAGGACAACAGCCATGAGCGGCATTATCTGGGTCATCATTGTCGGTTTTATCGCCGGCATCATCGCGCGAATCCTTTCGCCGGGCCCGAACAATCCGAGCGGATTCATCCTGACCACCGTGCTCGGCATCGCCGGCGCGTTTCTGGCGACCTTTATCGGCCAGGCCATCGGCCATTACGGCCCGGATCAGGGCGCGGGGTTCATCACCGCCACCATCGGCGCGCTGGTGGTGCTGTTCATCTGGAACAGGCTGGTGGCGAACCGGGTGATTTCCGATCCTGGGAACAGGTGACGCCACGAGCCGTCATTCCGGGCGCGAAGCGAACCCGCAATCTCCAGATTCTCCGATGTGCAATTGCACATCGTAGTTCGATGCTTTGTTTCGCCCCGGAATCACGAAACTACAAAATAAGATGCATGCCCGCATCCATGCGCACGCATTCGCCGGTCATGTTGCTCGACGCGGGCGACGCCAGGAAGCATACGAGCTGCGCGATGTCCTCGGCGGTTGACGCGACCTTGAGCGGCACTTTCGCGACCACCGCGTCGCGCACCTGTTTTGCTCCCGCCTCGCCACGGCCCTTGGTGAACCACGGCGTATCGATATAGCCGGGGCAAACGGTATTGACACGGATCAGCGGCGCCAGTGCGCGCGCCAGCGACAGCGTCATGGTGTTGAGCGCGCCCTTGCTCGCGGCATAAGCGACCGACGAGCCGCCGCCGAAGATGCCGGCGACCGAGGACACGTTGACGACCGCCGACGCCCGCCCGGACGCTTCCGCGCCGGCTTCGAGCAACGACCGCGTCGCGCGGATCATCTGGTACGGCCCAATCGTATTCACGGCGTAGATGCGCTGAAAATCTTCCGCCGAGAGGCCGTCGAGATTGTCATGCGGCACATGCTTGGTGGTGCCGGCATTGTTGATCAGCGCATCGAGACGTCCGAAGGGTGCTGCGCCGGCGGCGATCTTCCTGCAATCCTCATCGCGCGACACGTCGCCCTGCACGACCACGACTTCGGCGCCCGCACTGCGGCAGAGGTCGGCGGTCTGTTCGGCTTCCTTCTGGCTATTGGAATAATTGACGACTACGCGCGCGCCGCCTTTCGCCAGAATGGCCGCGGTGGCTGCTCCGAGACCGGAGGCAGAACCGGTTACGATTACGCACAAACCATCCTTCGACATCCGCATTTCCTCTTGTGTTTTGATCTGCACCATTCGGGCGGTGGCATACCATATCGCGCGCCAAACTCTCTGCAAATCTGCCGTTGCGCGGAATTTACGGTTCTCGGGTTTGTCTTCATGCCGCCGCCGCAGGCTGCCCTGCGGACAGCGCTTGTCAGGCCTATGGCTTTTCCTCATCATAAAGCGCAAGAAAAGACCGCAACCTATGGCTCGGCGGCACGGCCGGGGCCGATTGGATGCCAATTCAACAACCGGGGAACGCCGTGGCGGAGAGTGAGAACATTGTTGTCGAGACCGCGGAGAAGATCTTCGCCGATCTCGCCGATGCCCAAAGCATCAATCGCAACAAAGAGGGTGAATGGAAAGCCCCGCTGTGGCGGGCGCTGAGCGAAGCCGGCCTGCCTTTGTCATGGGTACCGGAAGATTGCGGCGGTTCCGGCGCAAGCCTCGCCGAAGGTTTCAGCGTGCTCGGCGCCGCTGGTCGTTTCGCGATCGCCGTGCCGCTGTCCGAAACCATGCTGGCGGGATGGCTGTTGGCGCAGGCCAAAATCTCCTCGCCTGACGACGAGATGACGGTGGTCCCAGCTAACCCGAAAGACAAGATCATCTTCAACGCCGACGGCACTCTCTCCGGCCGCGCCCGCGGCGTGCCCTTTGCCAGGGCGGCCAAGCATTTCGCCGTGCTTGCAAGCGACGGCAGCGGCTGGTCGGTTGCGCTGGTTGAGGCCGGCAAATGCCGGATCGAAGCCGGCCTCAATCTCGGCGGCGACAACTCGGATATCGTGTCACTCGATAAGGTGAGGCCGATCACGATCAAGCCGGCGCCGAAAGGCTTTGACCAGAGCGCGCTGATGCTGATGGGCGGCGTGGCCCGCAGCCTGCAGATCGCAGGCGCGCTGGAAACCATGCTCGACATCAGCGTGCGTTATTCCAACGAGCGCGTCGCGTTCGAGAAAAAGATCTCGAAATTCCAGGCGGTGCAGCACAATCTCGCAAAGCTCGCCGGCGAATCCGCGGCGGCGCTGGCGGCCGCGACCTCGGCCGCGGACGCCATCGCTAACGCCACTTCGTTTAATGACGAAGTGTTCCTGGAAGCCGCCTCGGCAAAGATTCGCTGCTCGGAGGCCGCGGAAAAAGGCGGCGGCATCGCGCATCAGGTGCATGGCGCGATCGGCTTTACCATCGAGCACATCCTGCATCGCTATTCCCTGCGGGCGCTGGCATGGCGCGACGATTTCGGCTCGGAGAGTTATTGGGCCGTGGAACTCGGCAAACTCGTCACAGTCAGAGGCGCCGACGAATTGTGGCCGCTGGTGGCCTCGCGATAGCTGTGCCCATGAGCAAATCTCAGCCGACCGCTTCCTTCACCTCTCCCATCGGGAGAGGCGTAGGCCGCCTATGGCGGCCGTTCCCAAGCATTATGCCGAAGCGAAGCTTCGGCTACGGCGCAGCGCCGGGTGAGGGGTTACGCTCTCTCGATGGACCGTACCCCCTCACCCCAGCCGTCTCCGCATGGGAGAGGGGGCGCACTTCCGCTGTCGAGAGAGTCGCCTCTCAATTTCAAGCGACATACATTCCGCGTCTGACTTCGAGATAGACCCATGACCGCAGCCCTCCGTTTCGATCCGATCCGCCTGCCGCCCGAATGCGAAAAGCTTCGCAAGGAAGTGCGCGCATTCCTGGCGGATGAAATCGCCGCCGGCACCTTCGATCCGCACAAGCCCAACCGCGAAGACGCCGATGCGCCGCAATTTTCCCACAGAGTCGGCGCACGCGGCTGGCTGGGAATGACCTGGCCGAAGAAATATGGCGGCCATGAGCGCTCTTTCCTCGAACGCTATGTGGTGACCGAGGAAATGCGCGTCGCCAACGCGCCGACGCGGCGCTTCTTCGTCGCCGACCGCCAGAGCGGCCCGGTGCTGCTCAAATATGCGCCTGAGCACATCAAGATGGACATCCTGCCGCGCATCTGCCGCGGCGAGGTCTGTTTTGCGATCGGCATGAGCGAGCCGAATTCCGGCTCCGATCTGTTCGCGGCCAAGACACGCGCCACCAAGACCGACGGCGGCTATCTGATCAACGGCACCAAGATCTGGACCTCGTCGGCGCATATCGCCGACTACATGATCGCGATCTTTCGGACGTCACCGCCCACCAAGGAGAACCGCCGCCACGGCCTGACCCAGTTCCTCGTCGACATGAAGACGCCGGGCATCAAGGTGAACCCGATCGGCCAGATCACCGGGCAATACGAATTCAACGAGGTCGTGTTCACCGATGCCTTCATGCCGGACGATCACGTGCTCGGCGAGATCGACGGCGCCTGGAAA
Organism: Bradyrhizobium sp.; assembly: GCA_045811565.1. Taxonomy (GTDB): domain Bacteria; phylum Pseudomonadota; class Alphaproteobacteria; order Rhizobiales; family Xanthobacteraceae; genus Bradyrhizobium. Next base: position 5,652 of record JBJMTR010000344.1, on the reverse strand, counting down.
CAAGCGACCTCTGAGCTCGCCTATGAACGAAGCGGGCCCGAGCGTTTCCTCGAGACCTATTACGTGCTGACCGAACTGGTGCGCGCGATCGGCAAGAACCCGGACACTCGCAGCGCCGAGGGCATCGGCCGGCTGGTTGCGCAGTTGCACACCATGCGGCGGATGTCGGTCTCGGTCGCGGGCATGCTGCAGGCCGGCAAGGAGCCAGTGGTGGAAGCATCGATCGTGAAGGACATCGGCACGGTGTGGGAGCAGCAATTGCCGCATCGCGTGCGCGATCTAGCGGCCTTTGTCGAGGAAAATGCCACCAACCGCGAGACGCTGGAAAATCAATTGTCATTCGCCATCAAGACCGCGCCCAAGCTGACGATCCAGGGCGGCACCACCGAAGTGCTACGCGGCATCATCGCGCGCGGGCTTGGCTTGCGTTGATTCAACGAGGAACCTTTATGAGCAAATATACCGAAATCGGTGTCGAGAAGCACGGTCACGTCGGCCTGATCGAAATCCGGCGGCCGCCGCTGAATTTCTTCGACGTCACGTTGATCAATCAGATCGCGGACGCGCTGGAGGAATTCGACCGTGATATCGAAATCCGCTCTTCCGTTCTCGCCGCGCAAGGCAAGGCGTTCTGCGCCGGCGCCAATTTCACCGACCCCGCCCGGCAGGAGCAGGAGGCGCGCGCACAAGGCGATCCGGCGGCCAACCTGCCGATCAACCACCTCTACGTCCAGGCGGTGCGCATCTTCCGCAACAAGAAGCCGATCGTCGCCGCCGTCCATGGCGCCGCGATCGGTGGGGGATTGGGGCTGGCGGTCTCCGCCGATTTCCGCGTCACCTGCCCCGAGGCGCGGTTCTCGGCCAACTTTACAAAACTCGGTTTCCATCCGGGGTTTGGCCTGACGACGACGCTGCCCGAACTGATCGGCAAGAACAACGCCGAGTTGATGTTCTACACCAGCCGCCGCGTCACCGGCGAAGAGGCCTACCGGTGGGGCCTTGCCAACGTGCTGGTACCGCAGGACAAGGTGCGCAGCGAGGCGATGAAGCTCGCGCAAGAGATCGCCGAATGTTCCCCGCTCGGCCTGGTCTCGACCCGCGCCACCATGCGGGCCGGCCTCGCCGACCGCGTATTGACCGCCACCAATCACGAACTGGTCGAACAAACCAAGCTGCGCGCCACCGAAGACTTCAAGGAAGGCGTCAAAGCCACCAACGAGCGCCGGGTCGCGAATTTCAAGGGGCGGTGAGTCCGTTTGTGGGAGAGAGGGTGATGAGAGTTATTTGCCTCTCCGCACCACCAGCGCATCCACGATCGTGACGCCCTGCCCGATCGGATGCACCAGCACCGGATTGAGCTCGATCTCCGAAATCTCCTCCGCGTGCCGCGCGGCCAGCACCGAAATCTGCGAGATCAGTTGCGACAGCGCAGCCACGTCGGCTTTCGCAGCGCCGCGGAAACCATGGAGCAGCGGCGCGGCCTGGAGCGCGTGCAGCATCGCGCAAGCTTCCGCCACACTCACCGGAGCCGGCCGGTAGATCACGTCGCGAAACAATTCAGTGGTGATGCCGCCGAGGCCAACCATGACCATCGCGCCGAAGGTCGCATCCTGCAGCGTGCCGACAATGATCTCGACGCCCTTTTTCGCCATAGGGCCGACCAGGACGCCCTGTATGTCAGCGCTCGGCCGATGCCGCCGCGCGTTATCCAGCAAGGATTGATAGGCGGCGAAGGCCTCGCCCTTGCTCGTGATGTTGACGCGAACGCCGCCGACCTCGCTTTTGTGCGCAATATCTGGCGACTGGATCTTCATCACCATCGGAAACCCGATGCGCGCGATCGCGTCGTCGAGCACGTCACGTTCAGTCACCAACACTTCGTCGGGCAACCTAATGCCGGTGTCCCGCAACAACGACTTGCTGTCGAATTCGGACAACTTTGGCGATTTCAGAAAGCTCGAGAGATCACGCGATGGCAGCACCGCGCCATCTGCCGGCGGAGTCAGCTTGAACTTCGCGTAATCCACAAGCCGCCGCATGGCGACGCCGACATGCGTCAGCCCGGACAGCACGACGGCGCCGGATTTCGCCAGCTCGGTGCGCGCGAAATGCGACGGCAACGTATAGGAGTAGAACACCACCGGCTTATTCTGGGCGTCGAGCACAGGCTTCAACTCGGCCTCGTTGAACGGCATCCGCACATCACTCGATAGCGACAGCACCACCAGGATCGCATCGACCTCGTCGGAAGCGTGAAGCAGATCGATGCTTCTCTGCAAACCGCCGGTGTTGACACCTTGCGCGGTGACATCGATCGGATTGCCTGCCGCGCCGTAGGTCGGCAGCAGCTTTTTGATCTCGCTCTGAATCGCCGCCGATAGCTCCGGCACTTTCAAGCCTTGCATCGAAACCGTATCCGCGCCCCAGATCCCGGCGCCGCCGGACACTGTGAGAACAGCGACGCGGTCGCCCTTCGGCAGCGGATTCGTCGTCAGCACCGCGGCGATGCTGACGGCCTCGTCGAGATCGTTGGAAACGATAAAGCCGTACCTCGCGAACACCGCGTCATAGGCGGCCGACCAGCCCGCCATGCTCGCGGTATGCGAGGCAGCGGCGCGCTCGCCAGCGCCGCTGCGGCCGACCTTTGCCACGATGACCGGTTTTCCGATTTCCGCCGCGCGGCGGGCCGCGGCAAGAAACTTGTCGACGTCGCGAATACCCTCGATGAACAGCAGGATCACGTCGGTGGAATCATCCTGCACCATATAATCGAGGAACTCACCGGCGCCGAGATCGCTTTCATTGCCGGCGCTGACGACATAACTCAAGGCGATACCAAGCGCCTTGGCGCGATGATAGATCGCAAAGCCGATGCCGCCGCTTTGCGCGACGATGCCGATCCGCCGCCTGGTAGCGACGAGATCGGGCGCATCCGGCTTGACGTCGACGGTCGGGCTGAAGGTGGCGGCGACCCGCTGCACCTGGCTGTAAAAGCCTTCGGCATTGGGCCCGGAAATCCGCATGCCGGTTTTTTTGGCGAGCGCTGCGATCGCGTCCTGCATCGCGGCGCTGTCGCCGCCCTCCTCCGCAAAGCCCGACGAGATGATCACCGCATTCCTGACGCCGGCGGCGGCGCATTGCTCGAGCGCCCCAAGTACCGCGCGCGCCGGGATAATGATAACCGCAAGATCGATTGGGGCTTCGACATCCGCGATCGACTTGTAGCACTTCAATCCGTCGATCTCGCCGTAGTTTGGATTGATCGGATAGAGCTTTCCCGGAAAGTCGTTCTTGCGCAGCATCGCGAGCAGCCGCCCCGGAATCTTTTCATGATCGCGTGAGGCGCCGATCAAGGCGATACTGTCAGGCGCGAAGAACCTGTCGAGCGGGTGCGGCATGCGGGATCCCTTATTTTTGCTTCGCGCACGCACGTAGCTTCGCGATTACGCCGAGAGATGGAAAGTGACGCCGCAGAGCAGGAAACTGTCACCTGACACATCGCAGCCGTGGGCCTTGGCGGCATCGCGTACCTCGCCGACATCGGCGACCTTGAACCTCAGTCCGCTCATGATCTCGCTCGCCCCCTCGACGAAACGGAAACTGCAATTGGGCAGTTTCAGCTCCGGCTCGCCGTTCGCATTGCTGCTTGCGGCAATGCCGATTATCCTGCCCCAATGCTCGGCCAACCCTAGCGGGTCGGGGCTTTGCATCTCCACGCTGGTCAGGGCCTGCGTCACGTCTTTACGAATCGACTTCTGCCAATCGGGTCCCGCCGGCGGATAGGCGCCCAAAATATCGTCGCTGCCATCGGTGTGATTGAATTCGATGAACGCGGCTCGGCAATCGCGCGGATGCAGCTGCACGCCGTGATAGGGCGCATGCGTGATCGCATTGGCGGTGCGCACGCCCATGGTGTTGGCATGCTTGCCGCGGATATCGGGATCGTCGCAGCAGAAGATCGCCATATAGCCGCCGCGGCCGCCGGTCTTGTCGAGAAAGCGTCCGGCCGCGGTGCCCGGCTGGAACGGTGCAACCACTTCCAAAAGGATGGTGTCGACCGGCAGCAGCGCGTTCTCCAGGCCATATTTGGCGACGTTACCGTCACGGTAACACACATTGAGCCCCATGATATCGGTGATGTCGGCAATCACGGGCTCGAGTTGCGGCGCCACCAGGCAGATCTGCCGCAGCCTCAGATAGCCGGCCATTTTTAATGACCCTGAAATGCAGGCTTGCGCTTTTCGACGAACGCTTTGGCCGCTTCCTTATGGTCGGCGGTTTCGCCGGCGCGCGAGTGATGGATCGCCTCGGCGTCGAAACAGGCCTCCAGCGACAACGTCTCCGCGTTGTTGATGTTGCGCTTGATGTAGCCGAGCGTCACCGAGGGCCCCTGCGCCAAGGACATCGCGAGATCGAGCGCGGCGGCCTCGACTTCGGTGTCGGGCACGACCTTGGTCACTATGCCGAGGTTGTAGGCCTCTTGCGCCGACAGCACCGGCGAGCTCAAATAAAGCTCGCGCGCCCTGGCGCTGCCGAGCATCTGGGTCAGGAAATAGGTACCGCCGTAGTCTCCAGACAAGCCGACCTTGGCAAACGCCGTGGTGATCTTGCAGGAGGCGCCGGCGACGCGCAGATCGCAGGCGAGCGCTATCGAGAGCCCGGCGCCGGCGGCTGCGCCATCGAGTTGCGCCACGACAGGTTTTGGCATCTGGTGCAGGATGCGCGAGACTTCCATGCCGCGGCGAAGATTGGCCATCTTGGCCTCGAAAGCGAGAGGCGCCCGCCCCTCGGCCATCGATTTCACGTCGCCGCCGACGCAGAACGTGCCGCCGGCGCCCCTGAGCAGCACCGCGCGAACCTCGTGATCCTCTGCCGCACGCCGCGCAGCATCCACGAGCCCGCGCGTCATGTCGGGATTGAGCGCGTTGCGCCGGTCGGGACGGTTCATGCTGATGGTGAGCAAGCCCTGGTCGAGCTTCTGGAGAACCATTTCGTTTTCGCTCATGTGCTGTGGCTTTCGTTGTTGTTGGTTGTCCGCGTCATTTCTTCACCAGCGGGCAACGCGAGGATTCCAGCGACTGGAACGCTTCATTGCCGGGGATGGTCGCAAGCAGCTTGTAGTCGTCCCAGCGTCCCTTGGATTCCGAGGGCTTCTTGACCTCGAACAGATACATGTCGTGCACCATCCGGCCGTCCTCGCGGATCCGGCCATTCTTGGCGAACATGTCGTTGATCGGCGTCTCCTTCATGATCTTGATCACGGCCGGCGCATCCGTGGTGCCCGCGGCCTTCACCGCCTTCAGATAATGCGTCACCGAGGAGTAGACGCCGGCTTGTGCGGCGGTCGGCACGCGCTTGATCCGCTCCATGAAGCGCTTTGAAAAAGCGCGCGTGTCGTCGTTAAGGTCCCAATAAAACGCCTCGGAAAGCAACAGGCCCCGCGCGGTCTCAAGACCGACGCTGTCGATATCGGTGATGAAGGCCAGCAACGGCGACAGTTTTTGGCCGCCATTCATCAGGCCGAACTCGGCCGCCTGCTTGATGGCATTGATGGTGTCGCCGCCGGCATTGGCCAGCCCGATCACTTTTGCCTTCGAGCTTTGCGCCTGCAACAGGTAGGACGAGAAATCCGAGGTGTTGAGCGGATGCCGC
>JBJMTR010000343.1:0-3470 GCA_045811565.1 Bradyrhizobium sp. | reverse complement strand
CGGTAGGCATATTCGCCGCCGACATCGAGCGCGGTCTTGTAGACCTGCGCGTCGCCGAACGCGTCGATGTGACGCCGCACGGTTTCCTCGGCGATTTCGGCTAGGCCGACGCCCTCGATGCGGGTGTGGGTTCCGGCGAAGTATTTTGCGACGAAATCCGCCTTCAACCCGACGGCGTCGAAGATCTGCGCGCCGCAATAGGACTGATAGGTCGAGATGCCCATCTTGGACATCACCTTGAGCAGGCCCTTGCCGATCGACTTGATGTAGCGCTTGACGACCTCGTAATCGTCGAGCGCGCCCGGCAGGCGGTCCTTCATCGCGATGATGGTCTCGAACGCCAAATACGGGTTGATCGCCTCCGCGCCGTAGCCGGCCAGGCACGCGAAATGATGCACTTCGCGCGGTTCGCCGGATTCAACCACCAGCCCGACCGAGGTGCGCAATCCCGTGCGGATCAGATGATGATGCACGGCGGCACAGGCGAGCAGCGAGGGTATCGGAATCCGGTCCGTGCCAGTCATGCGGTCCGACAGGATGATGATGTTGATGCCTTCGCGCACCGCGCCCTCGGCGCGCGCGCACAATTCGTCGAGCACTTGCTCCATGCCCGCCGCGCCGAAGCCGGCGTGGAAGGTGGTGTCGAGCGTACGCGACTTGAAATGGGTTTCGGCGACGTCCGAAATGGAGCGGATCTTTTCGAGATCCGCGTCGGTCAGGATCGGCTGGCGCACTTCGAGGCGCTTGGTCGAGGCCATGCCCTGCAGGTCGAACAGGTTCGGCCGAGGCCCGATGATCGAGACGAGGCTCATCACCAGCTCTTCGCGGATCGGGTCGATCGGCGGGTTCGTCACCTGGGCAAAATTCTGCTTGAAATAAGTGAAGAGCTGCTTCGGCCGGTCCGACAGCGCCGAGATCGGCGTGTCGTTGCCCATTGAGCCCGCGGCTTCCTCGCCGGTCGCCGCCATCGGCGTCATCAGGATATTGATGTCTTCCTGCGAATAGCCGAACGCCTGCTGCCGGTCGAGCAGCGGCAGGTTGGAGCGCATGCCCTTGGTCGGGGCGTCGCGCAATTCCTCGAGCTGGATCTGGGTGCGGGCAAGCCAGTCGCGATAGGGATGGCTCTTCGCCAGCGACGCCTTGATCTCGTCGTCGGGAATCAGCCGGCCCTGTTCGAGGTCGGCCAGCAGCATCTTGCCGGGCTGCAGCCGCCACTTGGTGATGATCTGGTCTTCCGGAATCTTCAGCACGCCCATTTCGGACGCCATCACGATACGGTCATCCTTGGTCACGAGATAGCGCGCCGGGCGCAGGCCGTTACGGTCGAGCGTGGCGCCGATCCGGCGGCCGTCGGTAAACGCGATCGCGGCGGGGCCGTCCCACGGCTCCATCAGCGCGGCATGATATTCGTAGAACGCGCGGCGCTCTTCATCCATCAAGGGATTGCCGGCCCAGGCCTCCGGAATCATCATCATGACTGCGTGCGGCAGCGAGTAGCCGCCCTGCACCAGGAATTCGAGCGCGTTGTCGAAGCAGGCCGTGTCCGACTGGCCTTCATAAGAGATTGGCCAGAGACGGCTGATGTCCTTGCCGTAGAGCTCCGAATGCACGGAGGCCTGACGCGCCGCCATCCAGTTGACGTTGCCGCGCAAGGTATTGATCTCGCCATTGTGCGCGATCATCCGATAGGGATGCGCCAGCGACCAGGCCGGGAAGGTGTTGGTCGAGAAGCGCTGATGCACCAGCGCCAGCGCGCTTTCGAAGTCGGGCTCGTGCAGGTCGGGATAGTATTTGGCGAGCTGGTCGGCGAGGAACATGCCCTTGTAGATCACGGTACGGCACGACATCGAGACCGGATAATAGCCGGCGAGCCCACGGTCGCGGCGCTGGTAAATCGCCTGCGAGATCGACTTGCGCAGGATGTAAAGCCGTCGCTCGAATTCGTCCTCGGTCTTCGCCACGCCGTTGCGGCCGATGAACACCTGCATGTTGGCAGGTTCGGTCGGCTTCACGGTCTCGCCGAGCGATGAATTGTCGGTCGGCACCTCGCGCCAGCCGAGCAGCATCAGGCCTTCGTTCTTGATCTGGTCGGCGACGATGCTCTTGATGACGTTGCGCCACGCCGTCTCGCGCGGCATGAACAGCGCGCCGATGGCGTATTCGCCGGGCTTCGGCAATTGGAATCCGATCTCGCTGGCCTTGCGCGCGAAGAAGGCGTGCGGGATCTGCACCAGGATGCCGGCGCCGTCGCCGGCGCGCGGATCGGCGCCGACCGCGCCGCGATGCTCGAGATTGCACAGGATGCTGATCGCATCGGAGACGATCTGATGCGATTTCTTGCCCTTGATGTTGGCGATGAAGCCGACGCCGCACGAATCCTTTTCCAGAGCGGGATCGTAAAGACCTTCGGCCGCCGGGCGCCAATTGTGTTCCCGCTCGTGTTCACGTGCAGGCTCGGCCGGTTTCGAGGCCGCGGTCGCCGACAGCGTTTCTGTCACGATGGTTTCGCGCTCGAATTCCGACCCGCTCATCTTCATCCTCTCAATCAGGCTAAGGGTCTCACCGTCATCGGCGCACCTTCGGCGTTTGCGGCACCCACCGGGCCACCGCTCGTCCTCCGCGAGCCGCAATTTCTTAAATTCAGGCGAGGAGCGTTCAACGTCCCCGAGGAACGGCCTTGCCTGCAGCATGCTCGGAGCCCGAAGCGCCGAGTTTTCGTTGCAATCCCTGTGCCGGAACCGCTCCGAAATTGAGACAGTGATACTGTCCTAACTCCGACCTTGCCAAACTTTTCTTTATCACACAAGCGCGTGAAAGTCCTCGCCTGCATGGCTGGTCCGTACCTGTGGCCCGCCGTCCCGCCCCGGATTTGAAGCAAACGCGCCGCGATCCGGCCCAAGGACCGCCGGAATTCGAAATGAAGTTCTGGCCCCGGGATAGCCGGCCAAGAGAGCGCAAGCGCTCCGGAATCAAGGGTTAACGGCTGCGGCTAACAGGAGCAATCGGCAATGAAGTTGTTGGCGGGATGGGTCGTATCTGCCGGACTGGTTCTCACCACGGTTGGCGCGCAGGCGCAGCTGCTGGCGCCATATGAGATTGGAAATCGATCTTATCTCGCGGTGTCCGATGTCGAGGGTCCCTATGCAGCGATGCCGCCGGAGGTCCCAGGCCCGTCAGTAGCGCGCTACGGACCGACCCTGTTGCCTGCAATGGAGGTCTACACCGTGCTGCGCGAGAGCGGGTTCTTGCCGCTCGGGATCCCGCATCAGCGGGGCTTCGTTTACACGATCTCGGTGATCGATCGCGGCGGCGATGACGGCCGCCTGATCGTCGATGCGCGCAACGGACGCATAATCCGCTTTGTGCCGGCCAACCGGATGGGCGACAATTTACATGACGATCTGACCGTCACCTATGGCCCTCAGGGGCCGCCCCCGCCGAGACCGGCGGCGACCCGTATCAGGGGCGTG
>JBJMTR010000342.1:0-4069 GCA_045811565.1 Bradyrhizobium sp. | reverse complement strand
GACGAGGGTGAATTTCGCAAGCTCGATCTTGACCGAGCGCGCCGCCGGGCCCTCGCCTATGATCAGGTCGAGCTGAAAGTCCTCCATCGCGGGATAGAGCACTTCTTCCACCGCCGGGCTGAGGCGATGGATTTCATCGATGAACAGCACGTCGCGCTCTTCGAGATTGGTCAGCAGCGCGGCGAGATCGCCGGCCTTGGCGATCACGGGACCAGAGGTCGCACGAAAGCCGACACCGAGCTCGCGCGCGACGATCTGCGCCAGCGTGGTCTTGCCGAGACCCGGGGGCCCTACGAACAGCACATGATCGAGCGCCTCGCCGCGCTTGCGCGCGGCCTCGATGAAGATTGAGAGATTGGCGCGCGCCTGCGCTTGTCCGACGAATTCGGATAACCGTTGCGGCCGCAGCGCGGTGTCACCGACGTCATCGGCGCGTCGCTCGGGCGTCACGATGCGGGAGGGCGGGTTCACTTCGCCAATTCCTTCAAGCCTAGCCGGATCAATTGCGCGGTCTCGGCATTTTCGCCGGCGCTGCGAGACGCGGAGGCGATGGCGGCGGCAGCCTGCGGCTGGCCATAGCCGAGATTGACCAGCGCCGAAATCGCATCGGTGACCGGACGCGGCGCGCGATCATGGTCGATCGCGCCGGCAAGATGCACCACCGCCGGATCGACGTTGGCAAAGGCGGGCGCCTTGTCTTTCAGTTCGCTCACGATGCGCTCGGCGACCTTCGGTCCGACTCCCGGCGTGCGCGCGACCGCAGCCTTGTCGCGCAACGCGATCGCGTTGGCGAGCTCCGCCGGCGGCAGCGTGCCGAGCACCGCGAGCGCGACTTTGGCGCCGACGCCCTGCACCGTCTGCAACAGCCGAAACCATTCGCGCTCGACATCGGTGCGGAAACCGAACAGCCTGATCTGGTCCTCGCGCACGTAGGTCTCGATCGAGAGCACCGCGGCCTCGCCGGGCGACGGCAGCGCCTGCAGCGTGCGCGCCGAACAATGCACCTGATAGCCGACACCGCCGACGTCGAGGATCACGTAATCCTCGCCGTAAGAATCGATCAGGCCTTTCAGCTTGCCGATCATATGCTCGCCACCCTCAGCCGCAGCGACGTACTCTGACGATGATGCGCATGCGTGATCGCGACCGCCAGAGCATCGGCGGCGTCGGGAGATTGCGGCTCGGCTTTCGGCAACAGGATTTTCAGCATCACCGAAATCTGGTTCTTGTCGGCGTGTCCGGCACCGACGACGGTTTTCTTGACCTGGTTGGGCGCATACTCCGCAACCGAAATACCGAACATCGCCGGCGCCAGCATGGCGACGCCGCGTGCCTGGCCGAGTTTTAGCGTTGCGACGCCATCCTTGTTGACGAAGGTCTGCTCGACCGCGGCCTCCGCGGGTTTGAAATCGCCGAGCACGGCGGCCAGCCCCTCATGGATCGCAAGCAGCCGGGTCGCCAGCGGCAGCCCTTCCTTTGGTTCGACCGAGCCGCAGCCGATGAAAACAAGCCGGTTGCCCTCGATCTCGATCACGCCCCAGCCGGTGCGGCGCAGGCCGGGATCGATACCGATGATGCGGACGGGATGGCGAATCGGCTGGGATGTCATGGGGTAGTGATACCGCCTGCGTAGGGAGAACGAAACACAAACGGGGTGTCATCCCCTGCCCCGGTGTCATACCCCCCGCGAAGGCGGGTATCGAATCCCCCGCGGCGGCCGTGAAAAATCTCGATTTCACGGATTACTGGATCGCCCGGTCAAGCCCGGGCGACGACAGCAGAATGTGGGACCGCGTCGGACTTCTACTCACCCGGCCATCTTCGCCATCAGCGCGTCCGATACCTCGAAATTGGCGTAGACGTTCTGCACGTCGTCGTGCTCGTTCAGCATGTCCATCAGCCTCAACAGCTTCTCGCCGGTTTCATCATCGACCGCGACGGTGTTTTGAGGCTTCCAAGTCAGCGCCGCCTTGCGCGGTTCGCCGAATTTGGATTCCAGCGCTTTTGCCACCTCGCGAAAAGTTTCCTGCGAAGCATAGATTTCGTGGCCGCTCTCGCTGGAGACCACGTCGTCGGCGCCGGCGTCGATCGCCGCTTCCAGCATCGCATCATCGGACGCGACGGCGGAGTCATATTCGACGATGCCGGTGTGATCGAACATGAAGGCCACCGAACCGGTTTCGCCGAGATTGCCGCCGGACTTGGTGAAGAAGGAGCGAATATCCGACGCGGCACGGTTGCGGTTGTCGGTCAGCGCCTCGACGATGATGGCGACGCCGCCGGGGCCATAGCCCTCGTAGCGGATTTCGTCATAGCTCTCGCCCTCGCCGCCGAGCGCCTTCTTGATGGCGCGCTCGATATTGTCCTTCGGCATGTTTTCCTGGCGCGCGGCGACTACGGCGGCGCGAAGCCGCGGATTCATCGCTGGATCAGGGGTTCCAAGCTTCGCGGCCACGGTGATTTCCCGGGCCAATTTGCCGAACAGCTTTGACTTCTGGGCATCCTGCCGGCCTTTGCGGTGCATGATGTTCTTGAATTGGGAATGGCCGGCCATGCGCGATCTCTTGGGACTAGTCTCGAAAGGGGTGGAAAGCGCGGCCTTATAGGCCGAGGACTTGCCAAAATCAAAGATTTGGCGCCGCTTTTGGTATGTAGGTAGTCCCGCCTGCCGGAAGATCAGGCAGTTGTTAACCCTGACTTCACGTCCGGATGGGAAAATTCAGCATCAACTCCAACTTTCAAGAGAGCCCATGGCGTTCGGATTATTTCGAAAGCGAGTGGCGGAGCCGGCCGCGCCTGCCGTCGAACCCAAGGTTCCGGCGACCGCGGACGTATCCGACGCTTCGACTCCCTCCGAGAGCGATTCCGTCAAGGAAATCCTGGATCTTCTGGAACTCGAACTCGGCGCCATGATTCGCCAGCTCGAACGTGCTGCCAATTCGGTGGCCGGCGGCGCGGAAGCAACCGCGGCGACGCTTGCGACCATCCGCCAGCGCACCGACGCCCTGACCGGCCGCACCAGCGCCGCGCAAAGCACCGCGACGACCTTCTCGCAGGCCGCCGAGAAGTTTACCCATTCCGCCGAAGGCATTGGCTCGCAGGTGCGCGACGCCGGTACGCTCGCCGACCAGGCCAGCGCCGCGGCGCGCGAAGCCATGGCAAATGTCGATCGCCTGCGGGAGTCCTCGGCCGCGATCGGCAATGTCGTCAACCTGATCGCGCAGATCGCGCGGCAAACCACGCTGTTGGCGCTCAATTCCACCATCGAGGCGGCGCGGGCCGGCGCCGCGGGCAGAGGCTTTGCGGTGGTAGCTTCCGAGGTCAAGGCGCTCGCGGTGCAGACCCAGAGCGCTACCGAGGAAATCTCGAAGAAGATCGAGGCGCTGCAAAAGGACGCCGCCGGCTCGGTCGACGCCGTGCATCGCATCTCGCGGGCGATCGAGGCAATCCGGCCGGTATTCGAAAACGTCAACGGCGCGGTCGCCGAGCAGAACCAGACCACCGGCGAGATCTCGGAAAATGCCGCCTCCGCCTCCCACTTCATCGTTTCGGTCGGCGACAGTGCCGCCGAGATCGACAGCGCGACCAAGGACGCCGAGGCCCACGGCGAGAGCATGGCCAAGGCCGGCAAAGCCGTCACCGCGTTCGCGCAGAAGCTGAAATCGCGCTGTGCGGTGCTGTTGCGCCAGGGCGACCACGATGATCGCGAAGACCGCCGCAAACGCGAGCGGCTGCCCTGTAGCCTCAAGATCGAAATCGAGACCCCACGCGGGCTGATTGGCGCACCGGTCTATGAGATCTCCATGGAAGGCATCCTGATCAGCGGAAGGGATGCCGAGCGGCTGCCGCAAAACCAAAGTTTTGGCGCCAGGCTCGAAGATATCGGCGCCTGCAGGCGCCATGGAAGCCGGCGCCGCGCTGACCAGGATTTTCGAGCAAGGCGTAGCGAGCGGCGCGATCTCCATGGAGGACATGTTCGACACCAACTATGTCGATATACCAGGCACCAATCCGCTCCAGCACCGCACCAGGATTCCTGGACTGGGCGGATCGCACGCTGCCGGCCTTC
>JBJMTR010000341.1:0-4047 GCA_045811565.1 Bradyrhizobium sp. | reverse complement strand
GCTGCAGCAATCCTGCCGCAATTTCTCCGCTAAAATTTGAGCGTTGCGCTGAACGTTTGAGCGAAACTTGTCTGCGATAAGGGCTGCCTCAAGCCGCGAGGACAGCAATGGTTGAAAAACTCATAACGTCACGGCGCAACGTCATTGATTTTGTGCGCTATCAACAGGACCGCGCCGTCGGCAAGGCGCAGGCGATTTCGGTGCGGATCTGCCGGTATTGCGGCGCTGCGCTTGCGGATGGCGAGAACGAAGACGAATGCTCCAGCGCGTTCAATATCGAGGCGCTCAATACTGAGACGTCGCGCTTGCGAACGGCGCCGCGGAAGTTTTACGCGGAGTGATTCGCGGGGCCTCCGTCATTGCGAGTGAAAGCGAAGCAATCCAGCAGGCCGCAAAGGAACACTGGATTGCTTCGTCGCGTTGCTCCTCGCAATGACGATGTAGGACGACCAGCACTACACGTGCTGCCCGCCGTTGATGTGGATCTCGGCGCCGTTCACGTAAGAACTGGTTTCCGTGCACAGCACGTAGATGATCTTCGCCACTTCATCCGGCGTGCCGAGCCGGTGCATCGGAATCTGCTGCTCGACGATTTTTTCGGTGCCGGGCGAGAGGATCGCGGTGTCGATCTCGCCGGGCGCGATCGAATTGACGCGGACGCCGACGCGGCCGAAATCGGACGCCATCTCGCGCGTCAGCGAGGCCAATGCCGCTTTCGATGTCGCATAGGCCGCGCCGGCGAACGGATGCACGCGGGAGCCGGCTATCGAGGTGACGTTCACCACCGAGCCTTTTGCAGCCGTTAATTCCTTGATCAACCCGCGCGCCATCATGATGGGCGCGAAGAAGTTGACGCGGAAAACATGGCTCCAGGTTTCGATGTCGGTATCCATGGTGCCGAGCCGCGCGCCGCCCGCGGCCTTCGGCGAAATCGCGGCGTTGTTGACCAGCGCGTGCAGCTCCCCGGTTTCCAGTCGCCTGCGGATTTCCGAAATCGCCCGCGTGGTGTCGTCGTGATCGGCGAGATCGACCTGGATGTGGTCCTCCGGCCCGGCGCCCCACGGGCATACTTCCGGAAACGCGTGCCGCGAGCAGGTGATGACGCGCCAGCCTGCTGAGGAGAAGCGGATCCCGGTTGCGTGGCCGATGCCGCGGCTGGCCCCGGTCAGAAGCAGCGTGCGTCGCGGCGCGTTGGATGATGAGGGCATAAACGGTTCTCTCGTTCTTTGTCATGCCCGGTTTCGTGCCAGGCATCCACGTCTTTTCGGGCCAGTTGGAAATCAAGACGTGGTTGGCCGGGACAAGCCCTGCCGTGACCATCTGAGTTTAGGGATAAAGCCTTACCTTGGACCACGCGCCGTCAGGCGCGTCGCGGCGGAATTCGATGCGGTCGTGCAAGCGGAACGGGCGATCATGCCAGAATTCGAAGCGTGTCGGCGCGATGCGCCAGCCGCTCCAGCCGGGCGGGCGAGGCACATCGCCGATGATATATTTTGCGGCGACGCGCGCGATGGCCTGCTCGAACGCGAAGCGGCTTTCCAGCGGCTCCGATTGCTTGCTGGCCCAGGCGCCGATCTGGGCCTGCTTCGGCCGGGTGGCGAAATAGGCGTCGGCCTCGGCATCGGTCACCGGCGACACCTTGCCGCGGACGCGTACCTGACGCCGCAACGATTTCCAGTGAAATAGTAAAGCCGCCTTGGGATTTGCGGCAAGTTCGCGGCCCTTGGCGCTGGCGATGTGGCTGTAGAAGACGAATCCGTCGGTGTCATAGCCTTTCATCAGCACCATTCGCACATCCGGCAGCCCGTCGGCATCGACGGTCGCAAGCGCCATGGCGTTGGGATCGTTCGGTTCGGACTTCACGGCCTCCGCGAACCACGCGCCGAACAGCGCAAACGGTTCCTCCGCGGCGGTAAAATCACCCGATGTTAACGGTGTCGGGTGTTTGATGGAGGTCGTGTCCGTCATGCCAGGAGTCCCAAGTTGCGTCTGTCCTCGTCCGAGAGCGCGTTGCTTGCCCTATATAGGACATGCGGACGCGTTGGCCTATCGGCGATCCGGCCGGCCGGCGCGGTGATGGCATTGATCCTGGTCGGCATCGGCGCAGGCGGCTGCAGCCTCTCGCGCGGCGATGCCGCCTTTGCCAGGATGCACGACAAGGACGTGACGGGCGCGCTCGGCGCCGCCCAGCCGGCCGCCGCGGGGCCGACCGAGAGCGACCTTGCCTTCGCCCGCAATGCCGCGTCCGACGTGCTGACCAAGGGCGACAAGGATGCCAGCCAGCCCTGGGAAAACCCGGAAACCGGCGCGCGGGGCTCGGTGACCCCGCTCTCCCAAGCCTACGCCTCGGAGGATGGGCGAACCTGCCGGGATTTCCTGGCAAGCTATGTCAATGGCCGTACCGAAAGCTGGTTGCAGGGAGCCGCTTGTCAGGCTGGACACGGCCGGTGGGAAATTCATAGCTTAAAGCCGTGGCGGCAATCCTGAGCCGACCGAAGCATTTTTGAGCAAAAGCCTGCCCCGCACTTGATGCGGGGTGAATACCGGTTCTTTGTAAAGAAACGCGTCAAAACGGAGATTGGAGCTCCGGTTCTATTTAGAACCGAGGCTCCGGGGGCAGTTGCAAAAATGCCACTGAGATCCCAGATGAAGACATGGTGGGGCGAGCGGCCCCAAAATCTCAGGTCTGATTTCCCGTGAAGGAGACGTGACGGATGCGCGACCCCTATGAGGTCTTGGGGGTGCAGCGGGGCGCCAGCGCCGCGGCGATCAAGAGCGCCTACCGCAAGCTCGCCAAGAAGCATCATCCCGACAACAACAAGGACGATCCCAAGGCTGCCGCGCGTTTCGCTGAGATTAATGCCGCCAACGAAATCATCGGCGACGAGGACAAGCGCAAGCGATTCGACCGCGGCGAAATCGACGCCGAGGGCAAGCCACGTTTCCAAGGTTTTCCTGGCGGCGGCTTTCCTGGTGGCGGCTTTCCCGGCGGCGATCCGCGCGGCCGCGCCGGGCCAGGCGGTTTTGAAACCTATAGCTTCCGTAGCGGCGGTGGGCCGGGCGGCGCGGGCGGCGGCGCCTTCGAGGACATCCTCAACAGCATGTTTGGCGGCGCGGCGCGCGGCGCGCGGGGCGCCGGCACCCAGTTCGAGTTCGATACCGGCGGGGTCGGCCTTGATCTCGATCTCAGCGTCGCCATGACGGTCTCTCTGGAAGAGGCGGTCAAGGGCGCCGAGAAGCGCGTCCGCCTGCCGACCGGCAAGGAACTCAACGTCAAAATTCCCGCCGGGGTGACCTCCGGTCAGCAGATCCGGCTCAAGGGGCAGGGCGAGACCGCAACGGGCCATCGTCCCGGCGACCTCCTGATCACCGTCAGCATCGCGCCGCATCCGTTCTTCAAGGTCGATGGCACCGATCTGCGGGTCGACCTGCCGATCACGCTCTACGAGGCCGTGCTCGGCGGCAAGGTCCGCGTCCCAACGGTGGGCAGTCCGGTCGATCTGTCGATTCCGAAGAACACCTCCAGCGGCCGGACATTTCGCCTGAAGGGCAAGGGCCTGCCGAAGGCAGGCGGCGCGGGCGATCTGTATGTTACCACCCGAATCATGCTGCCCGACGGGAACAATGCCGAGCTAGAGGCATTGATGCAGAAATGGCGTGATCTGCACCCGTACAACCCGCGCAGCGATCTCGGCTGACGCGAAATAAGAGAGCAAAGCCCGGCCAGGTAGCTTTCGGGAAAAAGCTGCGGCCTCGAGAGGAGGACCAGCGCGGTACTAAACCCCAATCGAGGCCGCATGCGCCGATCGGCGGATCAAGCGCGTATGATCTTCGCGGGAAAATCCGGTACGATAAAATGACGCGCCGATGTCCTGATTCCAGATTTTCGATGTCGGAATTGGGACGGCGGTCGTCGCTGTAAAAAAAACTCCGCGCCGGGATGCCCGCAAGGCGGTCCGTCATCCCCCGCTTTTCTCCATCTGGTCGTAGACGGCCTGGGCGATCTGCGTGAGACGTCCGCGATCACTGCCGCCGCTCACCACATAT
>JBJMTR010000340.1:0-1609 GCA_045811565.1 Bradyrhizobium sp. | reverse complement strand
CCCAGCGCTGGAAAAGGCACTGGTGGATGGCGGACCTTACGTCATCGCGATCGAGGTGCCGACGGATTCGGAAGTGAGCCCGTGGACGTTCATTCATCCGCCGAAGCCATAACCCTCGTCATTCCAAAGAAGTCAGCGCGCCTTCCGAAAGGTCAGGTTGATGCGCTGGCGACCCATCACGGCGTGCTCACCGTCGGCCAGAGGCGCGACACCGTGAAAGAACAGCCGGGCAGGCCCGCCCCATACGACGACGTCGCCGTGCCTCAGCCGAAACCGGCGCGGCTTGTTGCTGCGCTTCAGCCCGCCGAACAGAAAGATCGCAGATAACCCCAGCGACACCGACACGATCGGCGCATTGAAATCCTGCTCGTCCTTGTCCTGATGCAAGGACATGCGCGCCCCAGGTTCATAGCGATTGATCAGGCAGGCATCGGGCGAAAATCCATCGAAGCCGGCCTCTGCCGCCGCATGGCTGGCGAGATCGCAAAACACCGACGGCATCGCCGGCCAGGGTTTTGCGGAATCGGGATCGATGCCGTCATAGCGGTAGCCGCTGCGGTCGGTGACCCATCCGGCGCTGCCGCAATTGGTCATCGCCACCGACATCTGATGGCCGCCAGGCGTGAACATGCGGCGAAACGGCGCCTGCGCGATGATCTCCCGGAGAGCCGCGAGCAGATCGGGTTCGACCGGCTTTGCAAATCCGCGCAACAGCACGGCACCATCCGCGATCGGTTCGCGCGACGGGTGCAGATCGGTAACCGCTTCGAATAAATCCGCAGTCAAAAGGTTCTCAGTTTGCATCGTGAAAGATGACGCCCACGGTATGGCGATGGCCGGAGCGGATCCGGCTCACGCCGTGGCGCAAGTTAACGCGATAGAATCCGCGCGTCCCCTGCACCGGGCGGTGATGCACAGCGAAAGCCACCGCATCGCCTTGCGCCAACGGCACGACTTCGGGCCGCGACTGCATCCGCGGCCGCTGCTCCGTCAGCACGAATTCGCCCCCGGTGAACTCGCGGCCCGGTTCCGACAACAGGATCGCGACCTGCAGCGGGAACACGTGCTCGCCATAGAGGTCCTGATGCAGGCAATTATAGTCGCCTTCGCCATATTGCAGCAGCAGCGGCGTCGGCCGCGTTTGCCCGGCGGCATGACACCGCTTCAGGAATGCTTCGTGCGAGGCGGGATAGCGGACATCGATTCCCATCGTCTCGTTCCAGCGATTGGCAATGCCGCAGAGACGTGCATAAAGCTTGGGCCGCAATTCCGCGATCAGATCGGGCAGTGGGTAGGAGAAATACTTGTATTCGCCGCGTCCAAAGCCGTGGCGGCCCATCACGATCCTGCTGCGGAAGTTTTTGTCGTCGGGATAAAGCGTGGCGAGCGCGTGGCATTCGTCTGGTGAGAGCAGTCCCTTCAGGACGGCGCAGCCCTCGGCGTCGAGATCGGCCGTTGCTTGTGTCCAGTCGAGGGCGTCGACGCGGGCGGCGACATCGGCGGAAGGAACGGCGTTGAGATTTTTTGCAGTAGCTTTCATGACGCTGAATTTCGCGAATCAGACCGCATGGTGCCACCCGATTTCTGAAAAGGGCTAGTGTGCGGAACT
>JBJMTR010000339.1:0-16425 GCA_045811565.1 Bradyrhizobium sp. | reverse complement strand
TTGCTGGAGCCGGCACAATCGATTCAGGGCTTGCGACGGCCATCGCAGATGCGATCCTGCAATCGCACGACAAGGCGCCATGCGCCGGCGGCGAAACCTGGCTTGCCTCGATTGCTCCAATCATCGATCGCAACACCGCGAAATTCCAGGCGGTGCAGGGGCTTGATGCCGCCGCCATCGATCAGCTTGACGCGTTTAGCCACGCTTATCTGGCGGCGCTTCGAACATCGCTCGGCCGGCGTGCCGAGCGAGGCTTTGTGCGGCGCTGCCATGGCGATCTTCACCTCGCCAATATCGCGCTGGTGAACGGAAAGCCGCTGCTGTTCGACGCCATCGAGTTCGATCCGGCCATCGCCACGACGGATGTCCTCTACGATCTGGCCTTCGCGCTGATGGATCTTGTTCACTTCAACAACGCGCGGGCGGCAAACGTTCTCTTCAATCGCTACCTTGCCGGCGCGTCGCCGGAAAACCTGGACGGCCTCGGCGTGCTGCCCTTATTTCTTTCGATGCGAGCGGCGATCCGCGCGCATGTGCTTTTCACGAAAAGCGAGCAGTCCGCGAAGGGAGCGGCGGCCTGGCCTGAGGCGAAACGCTATTTCGATTTGGCAGGACGCCTCATTATGCCCAAGCCTCCCCTGTTGGTCGCGGTCGGCGGTCTGTCGGGGACGGGGAAATCTGTCCTCGCGCGCGGACTTGCAGGCATGATCGAACCGCCGCCCGGCGGGGTCATTGTCCGTTCGGATGTCGTTCGCAAGCACCTGTTTGACGTCAGCGAAACCACCGCGCTGCCGGAGCAGGCGTATCAAGCCGATACGTCGGCACGCGTATACGAGGCGTTGTACGATGCCGCGCAACGCATCGTCGCCCAGGGTCTCTCGGCCGTCATCGATGCTTCCTTCATGCATGAAAAGCAGCGCGTCGCGATTCATCGTTTGGCACATAAGCACAACACGCGGTTCGTGGGCCTCTTCCTGACGGCGGACCTTGCGACCCGGCTCGCGCGCATCGAGCATCGGCAAACGGATGCATCGGACGCGACGCGGGAGGTGGCCCTGAAACAGGAAGCCACAGCCATTGGTGCGATGGACTGGCATGTGATCGATGCTTCGGGGACCCCCGACGATACCCTGCAGCAAGGCATCATCCATCTTGGACGCGGCTGGGCATCCGGCGATCCCGGATGATGCCGTGGCACAATTGCGCGGCACGTGCCATCCTGCTGAGATCGGATCCCAAGGGCAGGGAGCTCGGCTGGGCCCTGATGCAACTGATCATCGAGTACGCCAGGTCCGAAGGACTTAAGTCCATCTCGGGGGATGTGCTCGCGGAAAACACCGTGATGCTCGAAATGTGCCGGAGCCTCGGCTTCGAGATAAAATCCGACTTCGTCGAGCACGATGTTTGCAACGTCGAGCTTGCGCTCTAAATCGGTTTGAGGCCGATGCCGACGTGCGCGCCCGCCGGCTGCCGATGTCCCCGGCTGAAAGGCAAGCGGCAGACCCCTACTATAGAGCTGGACGAGCTTCTTGCGGCCGATGTCGTCCGGAAGGGGCACCTCGATCGCCTGGTCGATGCGGCCAGGGCGGCTCGACAGGGCGCCCTCAAGCTGCTCCGGCCGGTTGGCGGTGAGGATGAACAGGATATCCGCATCCTGCTTCAGTCCATCCATCTCGTTGAGAAGCCCGTTGAGCAGCGATTCCTCGCAAGGCCCCATCTGGTCGCCATCGCGCGCAATCAGATCGACATCCTCGATCACGACTATCGCCGGCTGCAGGAGACGGGCAAGATTCACGCCGTTTCCTGCGGTTGTCTCGACCGCTGGTTGTGGGCTCGGCGGCCGCCCGTCGCTCAGCCGCGCCTGGCGCGGACTGACGGCCGGGTGAGACGCAGCCGGCCATAGGTGCGCGGGAGAAACTGCTTGCCCTTGGCACCGAGGAAATCGAGCATTGCCCGCGCCGGCGGCAGCAGCACCTTGTCCTTGCGGGAGAGCACGAACCATTGCCGGATGATGGGAAGACCGTCGACATCGAGGGTGACCAATCGTCGTTCATCGAGTTCGGTCGCGACCGTATGCGCGGAAATAAATGCAATACCCAAGCCGGCAATCACGGCCTGCTTGATGGTTTCGTTGCTGCTCATCGCCAAACCGATTTTAGGGCGAATGCCGGCGGTTTCGAACAGCTGCTCCATCAGGCCGCGTGTTCCCGATCCAGGCTCGCGCGTCAGGAATGTTTCCTTGGCAAGATCACCCGGCGGAATGCTGGATTTTCGTGCTAGGCGATGACCCGTCGGCGCGATGATGACATGGGGGTGGTCGCCGATCAGGTGAACGTCCATATCGATATCTGCCGGAGGGCGGCCCATGATCGCGAAGTCAAGATCGTAGCCGCGTAGCGCCGTGCCGATCTCCTGCCGGTTTCCGATCGACAGCGTGACATCGATGTTCGGGTGGAGCTTCGAAAACCCGGAGATCATGAACGGCACGAAGTATTTCGCAGTGCTGACGGCGCCGATCGATACGCGGCCCGCGGTTTTTCCTGCCATCATTTCCAGCGTAGTTTCGCAATCCGCGATCGCCGCTTCGATCCGGTCGGCGAGCGCGAGCACTTCGCGTCCGGCTTCCGTCAGCAGCATGCCGTCGCCGGTGCGCTGGATCAAAGGCAGCCCTGCGAGCCCCTGCAGATTGCGAAGCTGCAGCGTGACCGCCGGCTGCGTGAGATGGAGCTGTTTGGCCGCCGCGGTGACTGATCGGTTTTTCTGAACCGCAGCCAGCGCGCGCAACTGGCGGACCGTCAATTCGCGCAAGAACCGGCCTGCCATGGCAACCCCTTTATAATAAAAAGTTTGGTTCTGCCAAAGATAACAAAATTTTACTAATTCGGCAAATTGCGTTTCCTTAAACAGGCGGATTGCCAAACCGGCGAGACGCTTTGAGAGCCTCCGAAAGAGGGCGCAGGGGAGACGGCCATGGACGAGCGCACGACGCTGCGTTCACATCTTGATCGGTCCGCGTCGCAGACGCCGCACGGCGCTGCGGTGGGCGAAGTGATCGAAGCCATTGCCGCCGCCGCGATCGAACTGGCCGCGCTGATCGCAGATGGGCCGCTCGCCGGCATCACCGGACGGAATGGCGGTATCAATTCCGACGGCGATCAGCAGAAAGATATCGATGTCGTCGCCGACGGAATGATGCGGAGCGCGCTGCGCGGCGCCCCGGTGGCGGCGGTGCTTTCCGAGGAGGCGGCGCTGCCGGAAACCTTCAGTCCCGAGGCGCCGCTCTGCGTTGCCATCGATCCGCTCGACGGATCAGCCAATCTTGAAAACAATATCTCGGTCGGAACCATCTTTTCGATCCGCCCCAGAGGCAACGACCTGCTTTCGACCTTTTTTGAGCCCGGCACGGCGCAGTGTGCCGCAGGCTTCACCGTCTACGGTCCGCAAACCACGCTGGTGCTCGCGCTCAACGGGCGCGTCGATATCTTCATTCTCGACAGGCGGGCGCGGGAGTTTCTGCTGATCCGCCAAGCCGTGCAGGTCGCACGGGCTACGCCGGAATTCGCCATCAACGCGTCCAATCGCCGCCACTGGTATGGCCCGGTTCGCGCCTACATCGACGAATGTCTCGCCGGGACCAATGGTGGTGGCGAGGCGGATTTCAACATGCGCTGGATCGGTTCGCTGGTTGCGGAGTCCCTTCGGATCCTGGTGCGCGGCGGCGTGTTTCTTTATCCGGCCGATGCCCGCCCGAGCTATCGCGAAGGAAGGCTTCGCCTGCTGTACGAGGCCCATCCGATGGCGCTGGTCATGGAATGGGCGGGGGGCGCGGCGTCCACCGGGCGGCGGCGAATCCTGGAATTGGGCGCGAAAACGCCGCACCAGCGGGTGCCGCTGATCATGGGTTCGGTGCCTGGCGTACGCGACGTCGTGAGCATTCACGAAAGTATCCAACCGATGTTCGACAATAGCGACGCACCGCTGTTTGCGCGGCGCGGCCTGTTCCTCTGACAGGGGCAATTGCTATGTCACGCCGTCATCCCATCATATCGATCACCGGTTCGTCGGGCGCCGGAACGACGTCGGTGAAGAAGACGTTCGAGAATATCTTCCGCCGCGAGAAGGTCGTCGCGGCGTACATCGAAGGCGATGCCTTCCATCGCTACAATCGCTTCGAGATGCGGACCAAAATGCTGGAGGAGGCCGAGCGCGGCAACAAGCATTTCAGCCATTTCAGTCCCGAAACCAACTTGTTCGAAGAGCTGGAGAAAGTGTTTCGCGACTACGGTGAATCCGGCACCGGAACGACACGTCACTACGTCCACGACGACGATGAGGCGAAGCTGTACGGCGCCGAACCAGGCACGTTCACCGATTGGCGTCCGCTGCCGGAAAGCTCGGACCTTCTGTTTTACGAAGGGCTGCACGGCGCCGTCGTGACCGACAAGGTCAACATCGCGCAGCATGCCGATCTCAAGATCGGTGTCGTGCCGGTGATCAATCTGGAGTGGATCCAGAAACTGCACCGCGACCGCAGCGACCGCGGCTACACCGCCGAGGCGGTGACCGACACCATCCTGCGGCGAATGCCTGACTACGTGAACTACATCTGCCCGCAATTCGCCGAGACCGACATCAACTTTCAGCGGGTACCGACCGTCGATACATCAAACCCGTTCATCGCGCGGTGGATTCCGACGCCGGATGAATCGATGGTGGTGATCCGTCTCAAGAATCCGCGCGGAATCGACTTTCCCTATCTGCTGTCGATGATTCCGCACAGCTTCATGTCGCGCGCCAATTCGATCGTGATCCATGGGTCGAAGCTCGACCTGGCGATGCAGCTCATCCTCACCCCGTTGATCCTGCAACTGATGGAACGCAAGAGGCGCACGATATGAACGCTCCTGCTCTATCCCGTATTGCCAGCCGTCCGGACGTCTCGCACGCGGAAATGGCCAACGCCATTCGTTTTCTCGCGATCGACGCGGTCGAACGTGCAAAGTCCGGCCATCCCGGCATGCCGATGGGCATGGCAGATGTCGCAACCGTGCTGTTTTCGCGATTTCTCAAATTCGATCCGGCAGATCCGGCCTGGCCGGATCGCGATCGGTTCGTGTTGTCGGCGGGCCACGGCTCGATGCTGCTTTATGCGCTGCTCTATCTAACCGGCTACGAGGGCATCACGATCGACGAGCTCAAATCGTTCCGGCAATGGGGATCAAAAACGCCTGGACATCCCGAATACGGCCATACGCCGGGCGTCGAGACCACGACTGGGCCGCTCGGCCAGGGCATCGCCACCGCCGTCGGCATGGCGCTGGCGGAGCGGCTGATGAATGCGCGGTTCGGCGACCATCTCGTCGATCACTATACTTATGTCATCGCCGGCGACGGCTGCCTGATGGAGGGTCTTAGCCACGAAGCGATCTCGCTGGCCGGGCATCTCGGGCTCAGCCGACTGATCGTGCTGTTCGACGACAACCAGATTTCAATCGATGGATCGACGTCGCTGTCGTGCTCTGATGACCAACTGGCGCGCTTCAAGGCGTCGGGCTGGTCGGCTTGCCGCATCGATGGGCATGACCCCGAAGCCATTGCCGCGGCCATCGAACAGGCGCGGCTTGGAAATCGCCCGTCGATGATCGCCTGCCGCACTGTGATCGGCTTCGGCGCTCCCAATCGACAGGGTTCCGAGAAGGCCCACGGCGCGCCTCTGGGTGCCGAGGAAATCGCGAAGACACGGGATGCGCTGCGTTGGCAGCACGCGCCGTTCCAGATTCCGGAGCCCGTGCTTGAACAATGGCGCGAGATCGGGGCGCGTGGACGTACAACGCGGCGGGCCTGGATAGAGCGGAGCAAGCGTCTGGATCCCGGCGCGCGGTCGCCGCTTCATGACGCGCTAAATCGAAAGCTGCCATGCGAATACGCTGCGGCACTGGCGCGGCTCCGCGACCGCTTCGGCACCGAGCGGCCAAACATCGCCAGCCGGCAGGCATCGCAGCTCGTGATCGACGTGATTGCGGAGGCGCTGCCGAATCTGCTCGGCGGCTCGGCCGATCTCACCCATTCGAACCTGACCAAGGCAAAGGGCCAGCAACCCGTTCAGCCTGATACGTTCAAGGGCAGCTATATCCATTACGGCGTGCGCGAGCATGGCATGGCGGCTGCGATGAACGGCATCGCGCTGCATGGCGGCTTCATTCCCTATGGCGGCACTTTCCTGGCGTTCGCGGACTATTGCAGACCGGCGATCCGCTTGGCTGCGCTGATGGGCGTGCGGGTGATCCATGTGATGACCCACGACTCGATCGGACTTGGCGAGGATGGCCCGACGCACCAGCCCGTCGAGCATCTGGCGTCGCTACGCGCGATACCAAATCTGCGGGTGTTTCGGCCGGCCGACGCCATCGAAACGCTGGAAGCCTGGGACTGCGCCCTGCGATCCGAGGCGAGCCCATCCGTTCTGTGCCTGTCGCGCCAGGCACTCCCAACGTTCCGTGAGGCTGCCGGCGGCATCAATCTTGTCGCGCTCGGTGCCTATGTGGTGATCGAGCCGGAAGAGGGCCGCGATGTCACGTTGATTGCGACGGGCTCCGAAGTGTCCATCGCGCTTGAGGCGGCAAAGTTGCTTGCAAGGGACAACATCCGAGCCGCCGTTGTCTCTGCTCCATGCTTCGAGCTGTTTCGGCGGCAATCGCCTGAATATCAGGCGGATGTCCTGGGAAGCGTCCCAAGGATCGGCGTCGAAGCCGCGGTCGAGGGCGAGTGGGCGCGTTGGCTCGGGCTGAGCGGCGAGTTCATTGGCATGACGGGCTTCGGCGCGTCCGCTCCGGCCAACGCGCTCTATCGCGAGTTTGGAATCACGCCGGAGGCGGTCGTAACGGCTGCCGAGCGTTGCCTCGCCCGAACAAGAATGATCGCGACCCATTCATGAAGCCAAATGCAGGTCAGAGAACTGAACGGAGGCACTGATGGCCAGAATCACCTTGAGACAATTGCTCGATCATGCCGCGGAGCACGGCTACGGCGTGCCGGCTTTCAACATCAACAATATGGAGCAGGGACTCGCGATCATGGATGCCGCGGCGGCGGTCGATGCACCCGTCATCATACAAGCTTCGCGCGGCGCGCGTTCCTATGCCAACGACATCATGCTGTCGAAGATGATCGATGCCCTGGAGGAGATGTACCCGCAGATCCCGCTCTGCATGCATCAGGATCACGGCAATGACGAGGCGACCTGCGCCACCGCCATCAAGCACGGCTTCACCTCGGTGATGATGGACGGCTCGCTGAAGGCCGACGCCAAGACCGCGGCTGATTACCAGTACAATGTCGACATCACTCGTCGCGTCGTCGATATCGCGCACTGGGTCGGTGCATCAGTCGAAGGCGAACTGGGCGTGCTCGGTTCGCTCGAACATGGCGGCGGCGAACAGGAGGACGGCCACGGGGTGGAAGGCCAGGTCGGTCGCGACCAGTTGCTGACCGACCCCGATCAGGCGGTGGATTTCGTGCGCTCGACCAGGGTCGACGCGCTCGCCATCGCGATGGGGACCTCGCACGGCGCTTACAAGTTCACGCGCAAGCCGGACGGAGAGATTCTTGCCATGCACGTGGTCGAGGAGATTCACCGGCGGCTTCCGAACGTGCATCTGGTGATGCACGGCTCATCCTCCGTGCCCCAGCCGCTGCAAGATATCTTCAATGAATTCGGCGGCGAGATGCCGCAGACCTGGGGCGTGCCGGTGGACGAGATCGTCCGCGGCATCAGGCATGGCGTGCGCAAGGTGAATATCGACACCGACTGCCGGCTCGCCATGACGGCGGTGTTCCGCAAGGTCGCCGCCCAAGCCAAGAGCGAATTCGATCCGCGAAAGTTCCTTAAACCCGCGATGGACGCGATGCACGAGCTTTGCCGCGATCGCTTCGAGAAGTTCGGAACGGCTGGCCACGCTTCGAAGATCAAGGTGATACCGCTCGCGGAGATGGCGAAGCGCTACCGCAGCGGCGCGCTCGATCCACAGCTTGGCACCATAAGGACGGTCGCCGCATGACGGAAAATCCAATCGTTCCGGATGCGCGTGCCCTGACAACCCCAGAGGAGACCAACATGAACATGCATTCCAAAGCCACCACAAGCGGCAAAGAGCGCTATCGGTCCGGCGTCATGGAATACAAGAAGATGGGCTACTGGGAGCCCGATTACGTGCCGTCGGATACCGACGTGATCGCCCTGTTCCGGGTGACGCCGCAGGATGGCGTCGATC
Organism: Bradyrhizobium sp.; assembly: GCA_045811565.1. Taxonomy (GTDB): domain Bacteria; phylum Pseudomonadota; class Alphaproteobacteria; order Rhizobiales; family Xanthobacteraceae; genus Bradyrhizobium. Next base: position 8,155 of record JBJMTR010000339.1, on the reverse strand, counting down.
CGATCGAGGCGGCGGCTGCCGTTGCCGGCGAATCCTCGACCGCGACATGGACGGTGGTATGGACCGACCGCCTGACCGCTGCCGAGAAATACCGGGCGAAATGCTACCGCGTCGAAGCGGTCCCGAATTCACCCGGCCAGTATTTCGCCTATATCGCCTATGATCTCGATCTGTTCGAGAACGGCTCGATCGCCAACCTGTCGGCTTCGATTATCGGCAACGTATTCGGCTTCAAGCCGCTGAAGGCGCTACGTCTCGAAGACATGCGCTTTCCGGTGGCTTACGTGAAGACATTCCAGGGGCCCGCCACCGGGATTGTGGTCGAGCGCGAGCGGCTCGACAAGTTCGGCCGGCCGTTGCTCGGCGCCACCGTGAAACCAAAGCTCGGATTGTCGGGCCGCAACTACGGGCGCGTCGTGTACGAGGCGCTTAAGGGCGGGCTGGACTTCACCAAGGACGACGAGAACATCAATTCGCAGCCGTTCATGCATTGGCGCGAGCGGTTTCTGTATTGCATGGAGGCGGTCAACCGGGCGCAGGCTGCGTCCGGTGAAGTCAAGGGTACTTATCTCAACGTCACCGCCGCGACGATGGAGGATATTTACGAGCGCGCCGAGTTCGCCAAGGAGCTCGGCTCCGTCGTCGTCATGATCGATCTCGTGATCGGCTACACCGCCATCCAGTCAATGGCGAAGTGGGCCCGCCGCAATGACATGATCCTGCATCTGCACCGCGCCGGTCATTCGACCTACACCCGGCAAAAGGCTCACGGCGTGTCATTCCGCGTCATCGCGAAATGGATGAGGCTGGCCGGGGTCGATCACATTCATGCCGGCACCGTCGTCGGCAAGCTGGAAGGCGATCCCAACACCACGCGGGGCTACTACGATATCTGCCGCGAAGACTTCAATCCGCTCAAGCTGGAACACGGCATCTTTTTCGACCAGTCGTGGGCAAGCCTCAACAAGCTGATGCCGGTGGCGTCCGGCGGCATTCACGCCGGGCAGATGCATCAGCTGCTCGATCTGCTTGGCGAGGACGTCGTCCTGCAATTTGGCGGCGGCACCATCGGCCATCCCATGGGCATTCAGGCCGGCGCAACCGCCAACCGCGTCGCGCTCGAAGCGATGATCCTCGCGCGCAACGAGGGTCGCGATTACGTCCACGAGGGACCGGAGATCCTGGCCAAGGCCGCGAACAGCTGCACTCCGCTCAAGGCCGCGCTCGAGACCTGGAAGAACGTCACCTTCAACTACGAGTCCACCGATACGCCCGACTTCGTTCCCACTGCCAGCGTTGCAATGTAAGGAGCAGGATCATGCGCATTACTCAGGGTTGCTTCTCATTCCTGCCCGATCTCACCGACGAGCAGATTTCCGCGCAGGTGCAATACTGCCTTGAAAAGGGCTGGGCGGTGAACATCGAGTTCACCGACGACCCGCATCCCCGCAACACCTATTGGGAGATGTGGGGGTTGCCGATGTTCGATCTTCATGACGCGGCCGGCGTGATGCGGGAGCTTGCCGATTGCCGGAAGATCTATGGCGATCGCTACATTCGGATTTGCGGGTTCGACGCCAGCCACGGCTGGGAGTCGGTCAGGATTTCGTTCATCGTCAACCGGCCGAAGCAAGAGGATGGCTTTCATCTCGAGCGGCAGGAAGTGGGCGGCCGCAACGTTCGCTATACGACCCGCGGCTACGCCAGCGATCGGCCCGAAGGCGCCAGATACACCGGTCGCTGAAATCCGGGGACCAATCGGACGGCTGGCTTTCTCCCTCTCTCTGAGCCGCTCCGCTTCCGGATCAACTGCTCCGTCGCCGCTACCTGTGGCGACGGAGCCTTTATAGAAACTTGGATGCGATGCTGGAGGATGCGATGCTGCAGAAGCCACATCTTGTTGAAGCCACCGATGCCAGCCAGTCGCGGACGCCGGCGGTCGATCTTCGCAAGGAGTTCGAAGAGGTCGGCATCGGTGATGTGCTGGCGCAACTGGATCATGAGCTGATTGGCCTGAAGCCGGTCAAGACCCGGATTCGCGAGATTGCATCGCTGCTTCTGATCGAGCGGGTCCGCAAGCAGATCGGGCTGACGTCCGAAATCCCGACCTTGCACATGTCATTCACCGGCAATCCCGGGACCGGAAAGACGACTGTGGCGCTTCGCATCGCCAGCATCCTCCATAAGCTCGGCTTCGTGCGCCGCGGCCAGGTCGTATCCGTCACACGCGACGAACTGGTCGGCCAATATATCGGCCACACCGCACCCAAGACCAAGGAGGTGCTGAAGAAGGCGATGGGCGGCGTGCTGTTCATCGATGAAGCCTATTACCTTCACCGCCCCGACAATGAACGGGATTACGGGCAGGAAGCGATCGAGATTTTGCTGCAGGTCATGGAATCCCAGCGTGAGGACCTCGTGGTCATCCTTGCGGGATATGGCGACCGGATGGAAAAATTCTTTGCGAGCAATCCCGGCTTTCGCTCCCGGATCGCCCACCACATCGATTTCCCTGATTATTCGGACGACGAGCTGCTCGCGATCGCCGAGCTGATGCTGCGCGGGCAGAATTACGGTTTCGGCGCGGCGGCGCGCGACGCGTTTGCGCAGTATATCGCGCTGCGCAAGACGCAACCGTTGTTTTCGAATGCAAGATCAATCCGCAACGCGCTCGACCGGATGCGGTTGCGGCAGGCCAACCGTCTTGTTTCCAATCTCGATCGTGCTCTCACGCTGGACGATCTCAAGTCGATCGAAGCGTGTGATGTTCTCGCCAGCCGGGTGTTTGCCGACGCGCCGGCGCGCTTAGCCGATTCCGCCGATAACGACAGGAAGCCATAATTCATGCCCGAACGGATCATTGTTGCGCCATCGATCCTGTCGGCCGATTTCGCACGGCTCGGCGAGGAGGTCAGCGCGATCGATGCTGCCGGCGCGGACTGGATCCATTGCGATGTGATGGATGGTCACTTCGTCCCGAATATCAGCTTTGGTCCTGACGTCATCAGGGCTGTCAGGCCACTCACCACCAAGGTGTTCGACGTCCACTTAATGATCGCACCCGCCGATCCATATCTCGAAGCCTTTGCCAAGGCGGGCGCCGATGTCATCACGGTTCACGCGGAGGCGGGGCCGCACCTGGATCGATCGTTGCAAGCCATCCGTGGGCTCGGCAAGAGAGCTGGCGTCAGCATCTGTCCGGCGACGCCCGCTGTGCTTCTCGAAGACGTGCTGGATCGTCTCGATTTGATCCTGGTGATGTCGGTCAATCCCGGCTTTGGCGGCCAGTCGTTCATTGCTTCACAGCTGGAAAAAATTCGGCGTATTCGCGCCATGATCGGCGACCGTCCGATACGGCTGGAAGTCGACGGTGGCGTCAATGTCGAGACCGCCGCGATGGTGGCCGCGGCGGGCGCCGATACGATCGTGGCGGGATCGGCGGTCTTCAAGGGCAAAACGCCTGAGGCATATCGAACGAATATCTCGGCGATTCGCGCAGCGGCTCTGGCGGGATTCGGAAATCAGAGGCCGGCGAGCGGGCAGTAAGCCAATTCAAAAAATCCGGCGATCGCCATCATCCTGAGCGCTTCGCGCTCGACACTGCCGGGAACGCCGTGTATCCCGCCACTTCCACTCCCTGGCAGGTGGTCATTCGGCGGGAGAGGAAGCCTTGCTATGCTCCAAACAGTTCAGGAGATCGCCAGATGTTTATTGCGATGAACCGATTCCGCGTCGCCAAGGGGTCCGAGGCAGCTTTCGAGCACGTCTGGACGTCGCGCGACACGCATCTGCATGAGGTTCCGGGTTTCCTGGAGTTTCACCTCCTGAAAGGCCCCGAAGCCGAGGATCACACCCTGTATGCCTCGCACACTATCTGGAAGAACCGTGCCGTTTTCGAGGCCTGGACCAAATCCGAAGCGTTTCGCGCCGCGCATCAATCGGCCGGAGCCAACAAGCCGCTCTATCTCGATCATCCGCAGTTCGAGGGTTTTGAGGTTGTCCAGACAGTGGCGCGCGGCAAGGCGCAGACGGTCTGAACGGCTGACGCATGAGCCCCTCCATGCAACTTGCGAGCTTCGAGACCCTTTCCCTGGAACGGGCGGATGAGCACGTGATGCTCGTCCGGCTGAACCGGCCGGATGTTTCCAACGCGCTCAACACCCAGATGGGCCGGGATCTCGTAGGCTACTTCGAGGACGTGGCGCTCGACCCCGCAGGCTTGCGCTGCATCGTTCTGACAGGGGCGGGTGACAAGGCGTTCTGCGCCGGCGGCGATTTGAAAGAGCGCCGCGGCATGACCGACGAAGCGTGGACGCGCCAGCACGTCATCTTCGAGCGGATGGTGCGCGCGCTGATCGACTGCCCGGTTCCGGTCATCGGCGCCATCAACGGCGCGGCCTATGGCGGCGGCTGCGAGATCGCGGGCTGTTGCGATTTCCTCTACGCCGCCGAAACCGCGCGCTTCGCCCTGACCGAGGTCACGCTGGGCATCATGCCGGGCGGCGGCGGCACGCAGACCTTGCCGCGCGCGATCGGCGAGCGCCGGGCCAAGGAACTGATCCTGACCGGTCGACCCTTTAAATCGGCGCAGGCACGCGACTGGGGCTTTGTGAATGAAGTATTTCCGCTCGCTGAGCTATTGCGGGAGGCGCTGACCACCGCGGTGCGCATCGCCCGCAACGCGCCGATCTCGGTCCGCCAGGCGAAACTCTCAATTCATCGCGGACTGCAGTCATCATTGCGGGATGGGCTGGCGCTCGAAATCGAGGCTTACAACCGGATGGTGCCGACAGAGGACCGCCGCGAAGGCGTGCTCGCCTTCAACGAGAAGCGACCGGCGAACTTCAAAGGACGGTGAAAGCGGCTCGTCGGGACGCGTTGAGCGGAGCGATGCCGTGCCGCTGATACGTCCGCCTATTTACCCTCTCTCTCGACCTTGCCCTTCTCGCGTTCATTCATCTCTTTGACCTTCGGGTCCTGATTGGTCTGGCCCGTGGTCTGTGTCGTCGTGGCAGGCGGGCTGGCGCTGGGAACGGAGGTTTGCTCCGGCGGCGCCTTCGCCGGTCGCGTTGCCGTGGCGTCGGGCGGTGGATTTGCCTGTGCGGCGGCGTACTGGCTGGTCGTAACAAGGATGCTCGCGGCCAGGGCCGCGAGCATTGTCAGTTTTGTCTTCATCGGCCGCTCCTCCTCGAAAGAACTAGAACGGCCGAGCTCACCTTAGGTTTCAAGTTGTTTGCCGATCGGCAGCGTCCGGATGCGCTTACCGGTCGCCGCGAAGATGGCATTGATCAACGCGGGCGCAAACGGCGGCACGCCGGGCTCGCCGACGCCGCTTGGCGGCGTGCCGGGATCGGCAGGCACAATGTAGACGTTGGTCACCAGGGGTGACTCATCTATCCGGATCACGGGGAAGTCGTCGAAATTGCCCTGTTGCACCTTGCCGTCCTTGAACGTGATCTCGCCATATTTGGCGAGACTGAGCCCCATGATCGCGGCACCTTCGATCTGCGCCTCGATCCTTTCGGGATTGACGAACGTGCCGCAATCGATCGCGGTATCGACGCGGGGAACGCTGAGCTTGCCTTTATCGTCGATCGCGACCTCGACAATGGTCGCGATATAGCTGACGAAGCTGCGATGCACGGCAATGCCGAGTCCGTGTCCTTTGGGCACGGTCCGTCCCCAGCCAGCCTTATCCGCGACGAGCTCGACCACGCGGCGGAGACGCGCGGTGTCGATCGGATAGCTCTCATACGGCTCGCCATAGTTCCATAAGTCCTTCACCGAATCGAGCTTGACGATCCGCGGAGAGCCGATGAGCTCCAGCAGCATCTCCTTCTGATCGCGCTTCGTCGCAAGGGCGAGTTCGCCGACCATCGATTGGACCGCAAAGGCGCGTGGGATATTCGACACCGAGCGGAACCAGCCGATGCGGGTATGCGCGGCGGCGTCCGGATTCTCGCATTGGACGTTGGCAATCTCGAACGGCATGTCGACCAGTCCCATGCCGAGTTCGAAGGGCGCCTCATGCACCGTATTGGCCGCAAATGTCGAGGCGATGCTTGGTGCCACGCTGCGGTGCCTCCAGGCGATCACCTTGCCGTTCTTATCGAGGCCGGCTTCGATCCGCTCAGCCGAGACGGTGTGGAGGAAACCGTTGCGAACGTCGTCCTCCCGCGTCCATTGCACCTTCACAGGTGCGCCCATCGTCTTGGAGAGCAGCGCCGCTTCAAGTGCAAAGTCGCACTTCGACTTGCGTCCGAAGCCACCGCCGAGCAAGGTCACATTGACGGTGACATTCTCCGGGGCGATGCCTAGGGTCTTGGCGACGTCCTCCCGCGTGCCGCCGGGACTTTGCACCGGTGCCCAGATCTCGGCCTTGTCGGCTTTGACGTCCGCGACCGCAACCGGCGGCTCCATGCTTACATGCGCCAGATGCGGCAAGTAGTATTCGCCGACGACCACCTTCTCGGCGTTCTTCAGGGCGACGTCGACGTCGCCCTCCTTGCGCACCACCAGGCCCGGCTTGCGCGCCGCTTCCTCGAGTTGGGCACGGTAGGAGACCGACTCGTACTTGCCGTTGGGCCCGTCGTCCCAGACGATCTTGAGCGCGTCGCGCCCCTTGATGGCCGCGCCGGTGTTGCGCGCGATCACGGCGACCCCACCGAGCGGCTGGAACTTCGACGGCCACGGCCAACCTTGGACCTCCATGACCTTTTCGACGCCCGGCACCTTCAACGCGTCCTTGTCTTCAAAGGACACCACCTTGCCGCCGGTTACCGGCGGCCGCGCGATTACGGCGTATTTCATGCCGGGAAGGCGGATGTCGCCGCCGTAGTGCGCGGTGCCCACAGTGATATCTTTGAGGTCGACGATGCTGACCTGGCCTTTGCCGAGATAACGGAAGTTTTTCGGGTCCTTCAGCTTGAGGCCTTCGACGCTCGGCACTGATTGCTTGGCGGCATCGGCAGCTAGCTCGCCGAAGCCAAGACGGCGGCCAGTTGCGGAGTGAACCACCTCGTGGTTGACCGCCTTGACCTCGGCTGCCGGCACACCCCAGCGCTTGGCGGCTGCGGCCTCGAGCATGGTGCGCGCTGACGCGCCGATCTCGCGCATCGGGATCAAATAGTGCCTCGTGCTGCGCGAGCCGTCGGTATCCTGATTGCCGTACTTGACCTCGTCGCCGTGCGCCTGCGCGACCTTCACGCGCGACCAATCCGCTTCCATCTCCTCAGCGACAATTAAGGGCAGGCTGGTCCGGACACCCGTTCCCATTTCGGAGCGGTGCGCCACGATCGTCACCGTTCCGTCCGATGCGATGGAAACGAAGACGCGCGGGTCGACCACCGTGCCGTGCGGCATCTTGTCGGCGCCCGTCTTATAGGCCGCAAAGGCCTGACGTGACGTCAGTGGCGCGGCCAGCACCAGCCCGCCCGCAATGCCGAGACTTCTAAGAACGCTGCGGCGGGAGATCTTTTCGACCCTGATGTGGCGCTCGAAGCCGCGAAGCCTTTCGGGACTTGTGATGATGTTCATGATCAGACTCCCGTAGAAGCGAGACGAACCGCGTTTTCGATGCGTTGGTAAGTGCCGCAGCGGCATATGTTGCCCGCCATCGCTTCGCGTATCTGATCGCGGTTGGGTTTCGGATTGTCGAGAAGAAGGGCGGCCGCTTGCATGATCTGGCCGGCCTGGCAATAGCCGCACTGCGGAACATTCGTCTGGCGCCACGCCTTCTGAACCGGGTGATCACCTGTCGGATGAAGGCCTTCGATGGTCGTGACCTCCCGGCCGACCACGTCGGAAACCGAGGTGATGCAGGCGCGTACCGCCTGCTTCTCGACAATGACGGTGCATGCGCCGCAGAGCGCCTGGCCGCAGCCAAATTTGGTACCTGTCAACCCGACTTCATCGCGGAGAAACCAGAGCAGTGGGAGATCCGGGTCGCCATCCCAATTCTGTTCCTGGCCGTTTATTTTTACCTTGATCATGATCGTTCCTCGCTCTTGATAAGCTGTTAAATCCTTCGACGCGAGCGAGAACATATTTCCTGATCGCCCGACGTCGTTTCCCCTAGGTCTTCCTGCTCTTCACGCCTCTCATCGCCTCACGAGCGACCATGCTCAGAGGCAGAAGTGGCACCGCACGATCCGGC
>JBJMTR010000338.1:0-1875 GCA_045811565.1 Bradyrhizobium sp. | reverse complement strand
GGAAACCGCTGATCGTGCTGCAGGTCAAGCTCCGGTGCAGCCGCTCTATCTTGAAGCCTTGACTTTGGTAGAGCGGCTGCATCGCCGCCTGCTCGACGTCATCAAGGATGAATTCGATCGCCGCGGCCGCGCTGACATCAATTCGGTGCAGGCGCTGTTGCTCTACAATATCGGCGACAAGGAGTTGACCGCGGGCGAGCTGCGCACGCGCGGCTATTACCTCGGCTCCAACGTCTCGTACAATCTCAAGAAGCTCGTCGAGCTCGGCTTCCTCGATCATCAGCGCTCGCGGGTCGATCGCCGCTCGGTGCGGATCCGCCTGACCGCGCAGGGCCAGGAAATCCGCCGCATCGTCGAGGCGCTCTACCAGAAGCACGTCAAGACCGTGGAACAGGTCGGCGGCATCTCGAATGAGGAGTTTGCGACGCTGAACAAGTCGCTGCACCGGCTCGAGCGGTTCTGGACCGACCAGATCCTGTATCGGCTCTGAGACTTATTTCGATCGCCAAGAACGGCCAAGCCGGCTTCTTAAAAGACCGGCGGCCGGCAAGGCTTGCCAAAGCGCATCGTCCTTTCGGGCCGGTGCGCTTTTTTTCGGCAATGCAAAAAAATAGGTTTCCCATGACGGAACTTACGCCTGCTTGAGGGTTTATCCGCGTCACTGAGAACCCCAGGGCGCGCCTCTCGCCTGACATCACCGGAGAACTTCATGGAAGCTGCCATCGATCGCATCATGCAGACCTATGATCTGCTGTTGAACCGCACCACCGCTGCGAGCGAAGAGGCGCGCGCCAAGGTGACCGCATACGTCATCATGCTGTTCGAGGCCGGCGAGACGGATCCACATCGGCTGACCGTGTGCGGGTTGACCTATCTGCGTCAGCTCGATGGCAGCGCAGATCACGTCAAGGCGGGATACACGGGGCTGTAACACGCGCATACATTCCACAACCTCATGGCCCGGCCATGAAACCGAACATGGGCCGCCGCCCGCTCAAGCCGGGCGATGACGAACATGTGTGTGGCTGCTACACCTCAGGGGCGCAAACCCAGAGGAAACGTCCATGCTCACGCTTCATCATCTCAATGACTCTCGCTCGCAGCGGATCGTATGGCTGCTGGAAGAGCTCGGCACGCCCTATGAGATGAACCGCTACCAGCGCAATGCGGAGACGCGGCTGGCGCCGCCGGAGTTGAAAGAGATTCATCCGCTCGGCAAGTCCCCCGTGATCACTGATGGCGATATCAGGATCGCCGAGTCCGGTGCCGTCGTCGACTACATCGTCCGCCGCTATGGTAGGGGCGCGATGATGCCGGCGCTGGGTACCGCCGACTACGAAGCCTACAACGAATGGCTGCATTACTCTGAAGGCTCAGCGATGCTGCCGCTGATGCTGAACCTCTATGTTTCGCGGCTGAAGGAGGCCGGCGCGCCGCTGCATCCGCGGATCGACAGCGAGATCGCCAACCACCTCGGCTACGTCGATGGCGCGCTGGAGGGGCGCGAATTTTTCGTCGGCCGGTCGCTGACCGGCGCCGATATCCAGATGAGCTTTGTGGCTGAAATGGCCGACGCGTTCGGCAAGCTGCGGCCCTATCCGAACCTGCAGGCCTGGCTGATGCGCATGCATGCGCGGCCGGCGTTTCTGCGCTCGGTCGAGAAGGGTGGCGCGTACCGGTTTGCGAAATGACGACCTGGAGCTGTGGTTGTGCCTCCGCCTCAAGGGCCGGATCGGTCGGGGGCCTTGTCCCCACGATCCCCCACCATATCTGGGATAAACGTCAAGCAGGTACCGCAAGCCCTTGGCCATTCCCGGGCGATGTGGTAATCGCTGCATATCATGTTCGTAAGAGAGTCGTGTAGGTAATGAGTGT
>JBJMTR010000337.1:0-6239 GCA_045811565.1 Bradyrhizobium sp. | reverse complement strand
CACTTGAGTTGGCAGCTCGCCATTTGGTCCTTTGCAACCGGGGAAGGCTTTGTTATACGGCTCCCGCGCGCGAACGCCTGTTTCGCCTATTCCTCGGTAGCTCAGCGGTAGAGCATTCGACTGTTAATCGAATGGTCGCTGGTTCGAATCCAGCCCGGGGAGCCAATATCCGACCGCCCCGCGATCTGGACAGGCTGCTGCAAAACTTTTGCGCGGTCCAAACGAATAATTGAGCCGCGGCGGCCGACCTTACTGCTCGAACACGGCCCGGCGCCTGGCCCAAATTCGCTTTCTGCCGCGCCGCGGTCAGACGGTGATCACCCGTGCCTTCGGGATCTCACCGACCCAGGGGCGACCGACCTCGGGCGTGCGCGCCTTGCGCCGCCTGGGGGTACCCAAGGCAGACGCTGAATCCGTCGCAAACATCGTCAGGAAAAGATTGAGCGTCGAAGTCCGAGTGGCGCGGCTATTGATGGTCGCCAATCGTGCAAAGCTTGTCTTCATGACCGCGTCTCCCCTTGAGTTCATGTGCCGGCCGATTGGCAGGCGCCATTGGGAGTTACGCGAAAGATTTTTCGTCAGATGTGATTATTCTCACATTGGGTCCGACCCGGCCGGGACTACCATTCGCACGGGGTATCAAGACTTCATAAACCAAGGCGAGCGCGGCCGCCCGATCATTAAAATTCGAGCGATCCGTTCAATCCGGCAACAAACCACATTTGAGATCATGCGCTCTCGAACCCCGGAGAGCGCGATGAGTGACGTTGAATTCGAGCTGGTGCTGGACGCCGTCAGAACGGCCGTCGCGCCCATTCCGGAGGAGGGTTTCTTGAGCGAGCCTTTGCCCAACTTTCAACCCCGGCCGCGCGCCGCCAATGACAACCAAGCTCCTTGGCCGCTGATCCCGTTTCCCGAAGGCTGGTACGCCACCTGCTAAGACGGCCTCTCATATAATCGCTCTAAGTGATTGATATATAAATGGAGGCCACGACCAGAATTGAACTGGTGTACCCGGTTTTGCAGACCGGTGCGTAACCACTCCGCCACGTGGCCCCATTTGGCCGCACTCATATACGCCCTCTCCCAGATAGGCAACCGAGCTCGAAAATGCTTCCGTTCAGGCGCGCCTGCGTCGCCGAAAATCCCGTTTCTTCGGTTTCGGCGCGAGTTCCGGTATGGTGTTCTGCACCTGCCCGTATCTAGCTAGCATCCGCTCAAAACTGTCGTTCAGCGTCTTGGCGATATCCGGCCGCTTCTCAAGGCTGGACAGCAGCATGGCCGCGGCCTCGATGGTGGACAGGCCGTCGCGGCGGGGCTCCCGGCGTAGCTGGCCATAGCGCGACGGGCGCTCGGGGCCGAGGATGATGCGCTGGCACTTCAGCATCCAGGCGTTGCGCCACCACAGCGCCTTGGCTTGGCTCCAGGTGCCGTCGAGCAGCACGATTCCCTCGATATCGCCGAGAATGCCGCGCTGGTCTGGCTCCAGCTCGCCCTTGCGATTGATCGCGACGGTCTCGCGATCAGTATCGAGATCGGCCACTTTCGCGGAACCGAGATAAAGCACCGCCCAGCGCGAGGGATCAGAGACCGGCCGCCCCAACGCCTTGGAGAGGCTCGGCCACGAGAGGCCGATCCGCACGACCGCGTCCTTGAAGTGGAGCGCGGTCAGCCGCGCGGTGCCAAGCGTCCTGTCCTGCTCCTGCGGATGCTGCAGGATGAGCAAGGAAATCCGGTTCTCGATCGGGGTGATGCTGTCGCAGATGCACAACGGCAGCGGCTTGCCACAGTGCGGACAGTCGGCAACCGTCTCTGCGGCGGCGCCGGGCCTGGTTTCGGATTGTTTTGACATGCGGTCGCTATACGCTTCGCGGTCAACAATTCAACTATTCCGCGGGCGCCTGCATTGCCGATAGCGCCGAGCGTTGCCGCAAACGGTCGATCAGGAGATAAATCACCGGCGTCGTGTAGAGTGTCAGGATTTGCGAGACGAACAGCCCGCCGATGATGGTGATGCCGAGCGGCCGGCGCAACTCGGTGCCCGGCCCCGTCGCCAGGGCCAGCGGGATACCCGCGAACAGCGCCGCCATCGTGGTCATCAAAATGGGGCGGAAGCGGGCGCTGCAAGCCTCGAAGATCGCATCGGCCGACGACAGGCCACGCTGGCGTTCCGCGTCCAGCGCGAAATCCACCATCATGATCCCGTTCTTCTTGACGATGCCGATCAGGAGAATGATGCCGACAAAAGCGATGACGGTCAGTGGCGTGTTGGTCACCTGCAGCGCCAGCAACGCGCCAAGACCTGCCGAAGGCAGCGTGGAGATGATCGTCAGCGGATGTGCCAGGCTCTCGTAGAGCACGCCGAGCACGATATACATCGCGATCAATGCGCCGAGGATCAGAAGCGGCTGCCGTCCGCTGGTCTTGTTGAAATCGCCGGCGTTGCCATCAAAACTGCCGCGAATGCCCTCGGGCATATGCAACTCCTCGACCGCGCGCTGGATGTTAGAGGTCGCGATTTCCAGCGGCACATCGGGAAGGAGGTTGAAGGAGACCGTAGTCGAGGGAAACGACTGCGAATGATAGACGGCAAGCGGCGACAGTCCGCGCTGGTAGCGCACCACTGCCGATAGCGGCACCTGCGCGCCATTGGCGCCGGCGACGAAGATGCGTTCCAGATTGGACGGATCGGCCTGAAATCTCGGGTCGATCTCTAATACCACCATGTACTGGTTGCGCTGGGTATAGATTATCGAGATCTGCCGCTGCGAGAACGCGTTGTTCAGGGCGTTGTCGATATCCTGCACGCGGACGCCGAGGCTTGAAGCGGTTTTCCGGTCGATCACCAGATTGAGCTGCAATCCGCCGGGATCGCGATCGCTGGAAACGTCGGTGATGCCCTCGACCGTCTCCATGCGCTTGGCGACGATCGGGGCCCATTTCTGCAGCAAGTCGAGATCGGTGCTCGACAGCGTGTATTGATAATCGGAATCGCTCTGCCGCCCGCCGGTGCGGACATCCTGCGCAGCAAACATGAACAAGCGAATGCCGGGAACCATGTAGAGATTCTTGCGCAGGCGATCAATCACAAGTTGCGTCGATAGTCCGCCCCGCTCCTCCGGCGGTTTGAGGCTAATGAACATCGTGCCGCGGTTCGACCCGACACCCCCGGCGCCGCCGCTCCCGAGCGTGGAGCCGATGCCGGCGACCGCGGGATCGGCCATTACGATGTCGGCCAGCTGCTGTTGCAGCTGGAGCATCGCCTGGAATGAGATGTCGGCGGATGCCCGCGTCGCGCCGATCACAAAGCCGCTGTCGTCGGTCGGGAAATAGCCCTTCGGGGTCTTGATGTAGAGGGTCACCGTCAGCGCAATGGTGGCGAAGAAAACGATCAAGGTCAGGAACGGGTAGCCCAGCACAGCGCGGAGCGTCCGCGTGTAGAAGGCGACGACGCGCGACAGCGTGCCCTCGACGAGGCGGTCGAACCAGGTCGCACGATCCGACGTGGTCTCCTTGATGTAATGCGCGCAGATCATCGGCGTGATCGTGAGCGACACCACGGTGGAAACGACGATCGCGAAGGTCAGGGTCAGCGAGAACTCGCGCAGCAATCGGCCGACGATCCCGTCCATGAAAATCAATGGCGTGAAGGCGGCGATCAGCGACAGGCTGATCGAGAGCACGGTGAAGCCGATTTGCTTGGCGCCTTCTAGCGCTGCCGGATAAGGCGGCATGCCCTGCTCGAGATTGCGGTACATGTTCTCGATCATCACGATGGCATCGTCGACCACGAAGCCGACCGAGATCGCCAGTGCCATGAGCGAAAGATTGTCGATCGAGAATCCTGCGAGCCACATGCCCGCACAGGTGCCGGCCAGCGCCAGCGGCACCGAGACGCCGGCGGCAACCGTCGGCGTGCCGCGGCGCAGAAATGCGAACACCACGGCCATGACCAGCACCACGGTCGCCAATAGCGTCAGCTGCATGTCCTGCACGCTGGCGCGGATGGTTCCGGTGCGGTCGACCAGCGTCGAAATCTCGACACCGCCGGGAATCCATTCCTTCAACTCGGGCAACAGCGCCCTCACCCGGTCGACGGTATCGATGACATTGGCGTCGCCCTGCTTGGTGATCTGGATCAGCACCGCCGGCTGCTTGTTGAACCAGGCGATCGAGCGGGCATTGCGCACACTGTCTTCGACTTCAGCGACATCCGAGAGGCGGACGAAATTGCCGTTCGAGCTCTTGATCAGGATGTCGCGGAATTCGGCCGCAGTGCGCATCTGCCGGTTGATCGACAGCGTTTCGCTCTGGCGGCCGCCATTGAAGATGCCGACCGGCCCCAGCGGATTGGCGTTGATGATGGCAAGCCGGACGTCATCGGTGGCGATGCCCGCATTCGACAGCGCGACTGGATTGAGCGAAATCCGTACCGCCGGCTGATCGGCGCCGCTGACGGTGACCTCGCCTACTCCGGGCACCTGCGAGATGCGTTGCGCCAGCACGGTATCGGCCACATCATACATCGCGCTGGTCGAGATCGTCTTCGAGGTCAGCGCCAGCACGAATACCGGCGCGGCCGCGGGATTGGCTTTGCGGAATCGCGGCAGTTGCGGCAGATCGCTCGGCAAATCCGCCAGCGACGCGTTGATCGCTGCCTGTACGTCGCGCGCTGCGCGGTCGATGTTGCGGTCAATCGCAAATTGCAGCTGGATGCTGGTCGTGCCGAGCGAACTCGTCGACGTGATCTGCTCGATCCCAGCGATTTCGCCGAGCCGGCGTTCCAAAGGCGCGGCGACGGTCGCCGCCATCACCGAGGGATCGGCGCCGGGTCGTGACGCGGACACGCGGATCATCGGAAAATCGACATTGGGAACAGCGGAGACCGGCAGGAAGACGTAAGCCACGATGCCGACGAGGAACAACCCGATCGCCAGCAGCGTGGTACCAACGGGACGGCGGATGAAGGGCGCCGAGATCGATGCCATTACTTCCCCCTTGGCCTGTCCCGGCGCATCCCAACACGTCCCAGCAAAATTGAAAAACTCCCTGTGCCGCAGCGATATCTTACTTGCTATCGTACCGGCAAGCCCCAATATGTCTCATGGCGAAACGGTAATCTAGCCGAACCTGCCCGTGGATGAAACCGGGGATAGCTTCGAGGGGATGCACATGCTGACGATCAAGCAAATCGAGAAGCTGCCGACCGGCAAACACTCCGATGGCCAAGGGCTGTATTGTCTGGTGACGCCGAGTGGCGGCCGCTCATGGGCGTTGCGCTATGAGCGCCACGGCCGCGAACGCTGGCACGGGTTAGGCCCGTGTCGGGCGTTCAAGCCGGAAGAGGCTCGCCAACGCGCGCGCAAGGCCAAGCAAGGGCTATACGACGGCATCGATCCCATTGACGCCGCCCGCGAACGACGCGCCGCAGAGGCGCGTAAGCTCGCCGAGATCATAACGTTCGAGAATGCCGCACAGAAATACGTCGTTCAGCACAAGGTCGAGTGGTCGAGCGCCAAGCACGCCCATCAGTTCATGGCAAGTCTCAAGCAATATGCATTTCCAGTGATCGGCAGGTTGCCGGTTGCGGAGATCAATACCGATTTGATTTATGAGATCATCGAACCGATCTGGCTGACGCAGTACCAAACCGCGAGCCGGGTTCGTGGCCGCATTGCATCGGTGCTCGATTGGGCGGCCGCGCACTTGCATCGCAGTGGTGACAATCCGGCGAGATGGCAAGGCAACCTGAAAGAAAAGCTTCCGAACAAGGGCGACTTCAAAGACGTTGTGCATCATGAGGCGATGCCTTACGCCGGAGTGTCGGCGTTCCTTGCCGAGCTGGCAGGCTATCAGGGCGTCGCACCGCGCGCGTTGGAATTTTTGATCCTGAGCGCCGCGCGCAGCAATGAAGTGATGCTGGCTAGATGGAGCGAGTTTGATCTTGTCAGACGTGTTTGGACGGTCCCGGCCAACCGGATGAAGATGCGCGAGGAGCATGACGTGCCGCTGACCGACCGCATGATTGCGCTGCTGAAGGCGCTACCACGCGAGCCCGGCGCCGATGGCCTTGTGTTCATTGGCACCAAGGCTGGCACGCCAATGGCCAAGAACACGCTAGGCAAGCTGTTGACCAAAACCATGGGCAAGGATTGCACCGTGCACGGATTTAGGTCGAGCTTCCGAACATGGGCCGCTGAAAGTACCGGCTATCCGCGTGACGTGATCGAGTCGGCGCT
>JBJMTR010000336.1:0-4310 GCA_045811565.1 Bradyrhizobium sp. | reverse complement strand
TATCAAGGCGCAGGACAAGGTCATCGCCTCAGGCAAGAAGCTCGTCGACCAGGAAAAATTCAAACGCGAGGAGCATCCGTTCGATGCCTATGCGCGGCTGACGCAGCAGGCGCTCGACAATGCGCCGCCGTCGCCGGCGGATAATTTCCGCTGGCGCTATTACGGCCTGTTCTATGTCGCGCCGGCGCAAGATTCCTACATGTGCCGGCTGCGCATTCCGAACGGCATTCTAAAGCATTGGCAGTTTGCCGGGATGGCCGAGCTCGCCGAAAAGCTGTGCGGGCCGTATTGCCACATCACCACGCGCGCCAACCTGCAGGTGCGCGAAATTCCGCCGAAGAACGCGGTGGCACTGGTCGAGGGCATTCAGGATCTTGGCCTGTGCTCGCGCGGCTCCGGCGCCGATAACGTCCGCAACGTCACGGGCACCCCGACGGCGGGGATCGATCCGCAAGAACTGCTCGACACCCGCGAGTATGCCCGCGGGTGGCACTACCACATCCTCAACGACCGCTCGCTGTATGGACTGCCGCGCAAGTTCAACGTTGCCTTCGACGGCGCCGGCAAGATCGCGGTGCTGGAAGAGACCAACGATATCGCGTTCACGGCGGTCGAGGTGAAGGAGGGGTTTGGCGCCAAGCCCGACGTATGGTTTCGCTTGGGCGTAGGCGGCATCACCGGCCACAAGGATTTTGCCAAGTACACAGACATCATCGTCCAGCCGGCCGACGCCACCAAAGTGGCCGACGCCATCGTGCGCGCGTTTATCGATGTTGGCGACCGCACCAACCGCAACAAGGCGCGGCTGAAATACGTGCTCGACGCGATGGGCCACGACAAGTTTCTCGCGCTCGTCGAACAGCGGCTCGGTCATGCCTTCACCCGCGTGCCAGGTGAGGCGCTCGCATCGCGGCCTGCGTTCGACCGCATGGCGCATATCGGCATCCACAAGCAGAAGCAGGAAGGGCTAAACTGGATCGGCGTCTCATTGCCGCTCGGCAAGGTGACCTGCGAGCAGATGCGCGGGCTGGCAAAAATCGCACAGGACTTGGGCGACGGCGATATCCGTCTGACGGTCTGGCAGAACCTGTTGATCCCCGGCGTGCGCGACGAGAACATCGAACTTGCGATCGCCGCAATCAGAAAGATTGGGCTCGCGGTCGAGGCCTCGCAGATCCGCGCCGGTCTGATCGCCTGCACCGGCAATGCGGGTTGCAGGTTTGCCGCTGCCAACACCAAGCGCCATGCGGCCGAGATCGGCGACTGGTGCGAGCCGCGGGTCAACATCGATACCCCGCTCAACATCCACGTGACCGGCTGCCACCATTCCTGCGCGCAGCATTACATCAGCGATATCGGCCTGATCGCGGCAAAGGTGCCGGTCGGCGACGATGACGACACGGTCGAGGGCTATCATTTGTTTACGGGTGGCGGCTTTGGTCCCGATGCCGATGTCGGGCAAGAGGTCTATCACGATCTCAAGGCCGAGGATGCGCCGAAGACGGTCGAGAAACTGTTGAAGGCCTATCTCGCGCATCGCTCGTCGCCCGACGAAACCTTCCTGTCATTTGCGCGCCGCCATGACGGCGAGACGCTGCGCAAGCTCGCGGATGCAGAGGTGTTCTCATGAACCAGATCACGCCTCCACCCAAGATCGAGATCATCCCTTCCAGCGCACCCTTCTCGGAAGCGCAGCGCTCCTGGCTGAACGGCTTCTTCGCCGGGCTTTTGTCGACCGATGGGCCAGTGCCGTTGTCGGCGGAGCAGGGTGCGGCGGTTATGCGGGGGCAGGCCGGCGATGGCGACGACGACGAAGCGCCCTGGCATGACCAGACCATGCCGATTGCCGACCGCATGAAGCTTGCCGAAGGCCGCCCTTTGCGGCGGCGCATGATGGCGGCGATGGCGCAGCAGGATTGCGGCCAGTGCGGCTACAATTGTCACGATTACTCGGAAGCGATCGCCAGCAAGACCGAAGCGCGGCTCAACCTCTGCGTCCCCGGCGGCAAGGAGACCGCGCGGATGCTGAAATCCCTCTATGAGGAGATCGACAAGGCGCCGCCTGCGATGTCACCAAGTCCGGCAGACGCGCCCGCGGCGGCAGCGGCGGTCACAGTGGAGCCGGGGCGCTCACGCGACAACCCGGTGCCGGCAAGGTTTGTCTCGCGCCGGTCGCTGAACAAGAGCGGCTCTGAAAAGGAAACCTGGCATATCGAATTCGATCTGTCCGGCTGCGGCCTGGACTATGTTGTCGGCGATTCCTTCGGCATTTTCGCCCGTAACGATCTCGGGCTGGTCGACCAAATCATCGCGATGCTCGGCGCGTCGCACACGACAGTGGTCCGCGGCAAGACGCTGCGCGAAGTCTTGCTCGACGAGATCTCGCTTTCACCAGCGCCGGATACGCTGTTCGAGCTGGTCTCCTATCTAACCGGCGGCGCACAGCGCGAGAAAGCGCGGGCGTTGGCGCAAGGAGAAGATCCCGACGGCGATGCCGCAACGCTCGATGTGATGGCGGTACTACAGAAATTCTCAAATGTGCGTCCGCATCCGGAGGCCTTCGTCGAGGCGCTGGAGCCACTGCAGCCGCGGCTGTATTCGATCTCGTCATCACACAAAGCAACGCCCGGAAAGCTGTCGCTGACGGTCGACTGCGTTCGGTACGTGATCGGCAAACGCAAGCGTCTTGGACTGGCCTCGACCTTCCTCGCCGAACGCATCAAGCCCGGCGACGAGGTGAAGGTGTATGTGCAGAAGGCCCATGGCTTTGCGCTGCCGCACGATCCGAAGACACCGATCATCATGATCGGACCGGGCACCGGCATTGCGCCGTTCCGCGCCTTCCTGCTCGATCGCCGCGCCACCGGCGCGCCCGGCAAGAACTGGCTGTTCTTCGGGCATCAACGCAGTGATTGCGATTTCTTCTATGCCGATGAGCTCAACGCCATGAAGACGTCGGGCCTGCTGACGCGATTGTCGCTGGCCTGGTCGCGTGACGGCGAAAAGAAGTTCTACGTGCAGGACCGCATGCGCGAGGTTGGCCGTGAATTGTGGACGTGGCTGGCCGAGGGCGCGAACGTGTACGTCTGCGGCGACGCCAAGCGGATGGCCAAGGACGTCGAGCGCGCACTGGTGGACATCGTCGCCCAGCACGGCGCCAGGTCCACGGATGAGGCCATCAGTTTCGTCGGTGATCTCAAGAAGAAAGGCCGGTTCCAGCTGGACGTGTATTAGTTCGGTCCAATCCGGCTCCAAATCCAGAGCGAATAAAATTCTCCTTTGAACGGGGCCGGGAGAATTTTTCGCTCAAAGCGGACTTCGCCGAGGCGGCCGCATCACTATTTTCATGGCCGGCTTGGCTTCCGTACGCAAACGATATTCGATGTCGATCAAATGGGGCGTTGGAGATCGACCATGCGCGAACTATCGGCGGAAGCCCGCCTGCACCTTTATGCGCGCCTTCTGTCCCGGAGGACGGGAACCGGGTTTCATACCGCCGCGCTCTATAGCGCCTTCGCGCTGATTGCCGCCGTCGTGTTCGGAACGCTGTCGGTTCACCCGTTCTAGTTCTGACGCGTTTTCTTCACGCGAACCGGCGTCCACTTAGCTTGAAAACGCTACGGGCTTCAATGTGCCGTCTTGAACGGCGCTACCGCGATCCCCGCATTCTTTAAGGCCTGACGCACGCCACGCGCGATATCGACCGCACCTCGCGTGTCGCCATGAATGCAGACGGTGTCGGTGCGCATCTTGATGACCTTGCCGGTAATTGAGACCACGGCGCCGTCCTGCACCATCCGCACCACGCGCTCGGCGATCTCCTTCGGCTCGTGCAGCACCGCACCGGGCTTCTTGCGCGACACCAGCGAACCGTCATCTTCGTAGGCGCGGTCGGCGAATACCTCATGCACCATCGGCAGGTTCGCGGCTTCGCCGGCCCGCACCAATTTTGAATTCGCGAGCACAACAAAAATCAGGTTGGGGTCGACCGCCTTGATCGCGCTGGCGATGGCTTTCGCGGTCATGTCGTCCTCGCAGGCGACGTTCGAGAGCGCGCCGTGCGCCTTGACATGCGTGACCTTGTGACCGGCCGCGGTCGCGATCGCCTGCAAGGCACCGATCTGGTAGGCGACCAGATTCTCGATCTCGGATGATTTCAACCCGGCCATCGGCCGCCGCCCAAAACCGTGCAGGTCGCGATAGCCGGGATGGGCGCCGATACTCACGCCGCGCGCTTTTGCCAGTTCCACCGTGCGCCGCATGATGTCGGGGTCGCCGGCATGGAAGCCGCAAGCGATATTCACCGAGGT
>JBJMTR010000335.1:0-4206 GCA_045811565.1 Bradyrhizobium sp. | reverse complement strand
GGCTCCATCTCCGGACGACGGGGGCGTGTTGTCATTGGCCTGCGGCGTGCCTGAATCGGGCGCCGCCTCGCGGCGGCTTCTGTCGCGCTGGGTGCGGGGAGCGGGGCGTTCCTTGCGGACGGCGATGCGCAGCCGCTTGACCCGCCGCGGATCGGCGTCGAGCACCTCGATCTCGTAGTTGCCGGGGCCAGAAATCACTTCGCCGCGCACCGGCAGGCGTCCGACCTGCGACACCAGATAGCCGCCAAGCGTTGCCACCTCATCGCTGGCCTCGCCGGTGATGAAATCCTCGCCGATCACCGAGCGGACATCGTCGAGGCTGGCGCGGGCATCGGCGATGAACGAATTGTCGCCCTGCCGCACGATCGCCGGCGGCTCGTCGCTGTCGTGCTCGTCGTCGATTTCGCCGACGATCTGCTCGACGATATCCTCGATCGACACCAGTCCATCGGTGCCGCCATATTCGTCCACCACCAGCGCCAGGTGGATGCGCGAGGCCTGCATCTGCGCCAACAGATCGATCGCCCGCATCGACGGCGGCACGTAGAGCAGTTTTCGGATGATGTTAGCCTCCGAAAGCGGCAGCGCGAGATCGACGGTGCGCAGATCAAGCCCGGCCGGAAAAGGCTTTTTGCGCCGCGCCTTGCCGGTGTCGCTGACCCGCGCTTTGACCGTCATGAAGGCCAGGAGGTCGCGGATGTGAACGATGCCTTCGGGGTCGTCGAGGGTCTCGTTGTAGACCACCAGCCGCGAATGCGCCGCGCTTTCGAACAGGCCCATCAACTCGCCGAGCGGAATGTCGCGCTTGACCGCGACAATATCGGCGCGGTGCACCATGACATCGGCGATGCGCCGCTCATGCAGGGAAAGGATATTGCGCAGCATGGTGCGCTCGATGGCGGAAAAGCCCGCCTCATCAGGCGTAGAGGCATCGAGCACGACCTGCAGATCGTCGCGGACCGACCCGGGCTTCCAGCCGAACAGCGTGCGGATCGCGCGCGTCAGCCAGTTCTCGGCGGCGGGCCGCATGACCTCGCTTTCCTGAACCACGGCCGGCAGGTTGCGCGTGTTGCGGGGATTGTCGTGGGTCGGTTCGGAGTCCACCATTTCAGTCCATCCGCTCCCGATCCGCGTAGGGGTCGGGAATGCCGAGCTGGGCGAGGATCTCCCGCTCGAGACTCTCCATCGCCTCGGCATCATCGTCTTTTTCGTGGTCGTAGCCGATCAAATGCAGGAAGCCGTGCACCGCGAGATGGCTTAGGTGATGATCGAACGGCTTTTGTTCGCCGTCGGCCTCCTTGCGCGTCGTCTCATAGGCGATGGCGATATCACCGAGCATCCGCGGCGCGTCGTCAGGACCACCCGACCCGGTCGGCTGCAGCGCCGGGAACGACAGCACGTTGGTCGCCTTATCGACGCCGCGCCAGTTGCTGTTCAGCGTGCGGATGCCCTTGTCATCGGTCAGCATGACCGCAAGTTCGGCTTCGCCGACATCCGCATCGGCAATCTCGGCCGCAACCTCGATGGCGCGATGGATCACCGCTTCGGCTTCAGGCTCGGTCTGCCAGCAATCGGCGACAACGAGAACGTCGGTAAGGGGAAGAACGGTAGACACTGTCGTTCCAGATTTTGCGCTCGAGAGTGCTGGGTTGCGGCCGGAACCTGCTTGCCGCAGATCCGCGGCCGAAGATTTCGTTGTCAAGATTTGGCGGTTGCCGGCCGTTGCGGCAATCCCTCATAAGCGGCGACGATCCGCGCCACCAGTTCATGGCGAATTACGTCTTCGGCGGTGAACTTCACCTGCGCGATGCCCTCGACGCTATCCAGCAGCTTGACGGCTTCCGCCAACCCCGAAGCCTGGCCGTGTGGCAAGTCGACCTGGGAGGGGTCGCCGGTGACGATCATCCGGCTGTTCTCGCCGAGCCGGGTCAAAAACATCTTCATCTGCATCGAGGTGGTGTTTTGCGCTTCATCCAGGATGATGACGGCATTGGTGAGCGTGCGGCCGCGCATGAAAGCCAGCGGCGCGATCTCGATTTCACCGCCCTGCAGGGCGCGCTCGACGACGCGCGAGTCCATCAGATCGTACAGCGCGTCGTAGATCGGGCGCAGATAAGGATCGACCTTCTCGCGGAGATCGCCGGGCAGGAAGCCGAGCCGTTCGCCGGCTTCGACCGCGGGGCGAGTCAGGATGATGCGATCGACTTCCTTGCGCTCGAACAATTGCGCGGCGTGCGCCACCGCAAGCCAGGTCTTGCCGGTGCCGGCGGGGCCGACACCGAACACCAGCTCATGGCGTTTCAGCGCGCGGACATAGGAGTCCTGCGCTGCGGTGCGCGCCCGCACCGGGCGTTTGCGCAGATTGATGGTCTCAAACGAGGTCTTGGCGGTCTTGGCGTCGAATTCGAACAGCGACCCCTGGGCGATCACGGCGCGGATCGCGCCTTCGACCTCGCCCTGCGAGAGATCGTGGCCCTGCAAGGCCTGCGTATAGAGCGTCTCCAGCACGCGGCGCGCGGCGTCGCAGCCGTCGCGCGATCCCGCGATGGTGATGTGGTTGCCGCGCGAATCGACGACTACGCCGAGCCGTCGCTCGATCAGCGCCAGGTTCTGGCCGTAGGGGCCGACCAGCGCGGAAGCGGCGCGATTGTCGTCGAAGTCGATGACGACTTGCGTCTCGGGTGGAATTTGCATGTCGCGGTCAAGTTTGCGGCTGGGAGCAAGCGAAGGCGAATCCGATGCACTTTTTGGCAAGGGTTCAGGCTCCAATGGTCATCTGCGAATGAGCTGACGCTAGCGACCGCGCATGCGGCACAACGAGTTCGCCCAACAGGCTATAGCGCTCGAGGCTTTCGGTCCTGACCGGCAATATCTGTCCGATGATGTCGGGCGAGGCCATCACATGCGCGGGCTGCAGATAGGCGGTGCGGCCGACGATCTGGCCGGGATTGCGGGCCGCCCGCTCGAACAGCACATCGACGGTTGTGCCAATCGCGGCCTGGTTAAAGGCCGATTGCTGGCTGTCGATCAATTCCTGGAGCCGCACCAATCGCTCGTCCATTCCCGCCGCTGACACCGTCTCCCGCATGTCCGCCGCCGGCGTGCCGGGCCGCGGCGAATATTTGAACGAATAAGCCGCAGCGTAGCCTATTTGCGTGACAAGCGCGAGGGTGGCGGCGAAATCTTCCTCGGTTTCCCCGGGGAAGCCGACGATAAAATCCGACGAAAAAGCAATGTCTTGCCGTACGGCACGAAACCGGTCGATGACCCGGCGATAGTCATTGGCGGTATGTTTGCGGTTCATGGCTGCCAGAATCCGGTCCGAGCCGGACTGCACGGGAAGATGCACGAACGGCATCAGCGCCGGCAGGTCGCGATGCGCTTCGATGAGGCTGTCATCGACATCGCGCGGGTGGCTTGTCGAGTAGCGCAGGCGCAGCACGCCGGGAATTTCGGCGAGCCGCTGCAACAGTCTGCCGAGCGGCCAGGTCCGTCCGTCCGGGCCTTCGCCATGATAGGCGTTGACATTCTGCCCGATCAGCGTGATTTCGCGAACGCCGTTGTCGGCAAGCCGCATCACGTCATCGATGATCTTGACGACCGGACGCGACACCTCCGCGCCGCGCGTATAGGGCACCACGCAGAAGGTGCAGAATTTGTCGCAGCCTTCCTGCACGGTGACAAAGGCGGAGATGCCGCGCGAACGGATCGCATCCGGCTTGGGCGGCGGCAAAAATCCAAACTTGTCCTCGACCGGGAATTCGGTCTGCAGCGCGCGGCCCTCGGTCTTCGCGCGTGCCAGAAGCTGCGGCAGGTGATGGTAGCTCTGTGGACCGACCACGACGTCGACAACAGGCGCGCGGCGGATGATTTCCTCGCCCTCGGCCTGCGCGACGCAGCCCGCGACCGCGATCTTCAGGTCGCGGCCATTGCGCGCGGCCTCATCCTTGGCGACACGCAACCGCCCGAGTTCGGAATAGACCTTTTCGGAGGCCTTCTCGCGGATATGGCAGGTATTGAGGATCACCAGGTCCGCATCCTCGGCGCTGGCGGTCTAGACAAAGCCTTCCCCCGCCAGCGTGTACACCAAGCGTTGCGCAACAAATACGTTCATCTGGCAACCATAGGACATGATGTGCAGCTTGCGCGGCGTCGTCATGGAACCTGCGTTGGGTGGAAATGGCGCCTTCAGGGCGCGCGGCTGAG
>JBJMTR010000334.1:0-5195 GCA_045811565.1 Bradyrhizobium sp. | reverse complement strand
CGCCTATCTCGTGCCGCCCTCGATCCTGTTCATCCCGCTGGCCACCGTCGTGTTCCAGTACGGCCTGTTCGACTCGCCGATGGCGCTGATCCTGACCTATCCGACCATCCTGATCCCGTTCTCGACCTGGCTGTTGATGGGGTATTTCAAGACGATCCCGTTCGAGCTGGAGGAATGCGCGCTGATCGACGGCGCGAGCCGCTGGCAGATCCTGATCAAGATCGTACTGCCGCTGGCGGTCCCCGGCCTGATCTCGGCCTTCATCTTCTGTTTCACACTGTGCTGGAACGAGTTCATCTACGCACTGACCTTCCTGCAATCGACCCAGAACAAGACCGTGCCGGTTGCGATCGTCAACGAATTCGTCGATGGCGATATTTACCGCTGGGGATCGCTGATGGCGGGCGCCCTGGCGGGTTCGCTGCCGCTGGTTATCCTTTACGCCTTCTTCGTGGAGCATTATGTGTCGGCAATGACCGGCGCCGTGAAAGAGTGAGCGCGCAGGCCCGCGTCTGAAAAGTCAATAAGAAGGAGTTGGCTCTTGCACGTTCTGGTTCTCGGCGCGGCCGGCATGGTCGGCCGCAAATTGAGTGAGCGGCTTTTGCGCGATGGGCGGCTCGGCAACAACGACATCACCCGCCTGACCCTGCACGACGTCGTCGAACCCGCGAAGCCGGAGGAGGCTGGTTTCCCGGTGGACACGGTGGCCGGCGATTTCGCCGTACCAGGTGCGGCCGAAAAGCTGATCGCTGGACGACCAAACGTGATTTTCCATCTCGCGGCGATCGTCTCGGGCGAAGCCGAACTCGATTTCGACAAGGGCTATCGCATCAATCTTGACGGCACGCGGATGCTCCTCGATGCCATCCGCCTCGCGGGCGGCGGCTACAAGCCGCGCGTGGTCTTTACCTCCTCGATCGCGGTGTTTGGAGCGCCCTTTCCGGACGCGATCGGCGATGAATTCTTCCATACCCCGCTGCTGAGCTACGGCACCCAGAAGGCGGTCGGCGAACTCTTGCTCGCCGATTATTCCCGCCGTGGTTTTACGGATGGCATCGGCATCCGGCTGCCAACCATCTGCATCCGTCCCGGCCTTCCCAACAAGGCGGCCTCCGGCTTTTTTTCCAACATCCTGCGCGAACCGCTTGCCGGCAAGGAAGCGGTGCTGCCGGTATCCGATGACGTCCGCCACTGGCACGCCACGCCGCGCTCGGCCGTAGGCTTTTTGCTCCACGCCGGTACCATGGATCTGGCTGCGGTTGGCCCGCGGCGGAACCTCACCATGCCCGGCCTCTCGGCCACGGTTGGGGAGCAGATTGCAGCGCTCAAGCGGGTCGCCGGTGAAAAGGTGGCCGCGCGGATCAAGCGGGAGCCTGATCCCTTTATCATGGGCATCGTCGCCGGCTGGCCGCGCAATTTCGAAGCCAAACGGGCGCGTGAGCTCGGCTTCACCACAGCCGAGAGGACGTTTGATGACATCATCCGGATTCACATCGAGGACGAACTCGGCGGCAAATTCGTGGCTTGAGGTGACTTCAAGCGAGGCTGCGCGGGTGGGGTCATGACCAGGGTAGCCTGCATCGGCGAATGCATGATCGAGCTCAGGCAGGCCCAGCGCGGCCAGGCCGGCCAAGGTGGCGGCCTGTATGCGCGAGGGTTTGGCGGCGATACGCTCAATACCGCGGTCTATCTTGCCCGCCTGAGCGTCGACGTCGATTATCTCACCGCGCTCGGCGATGATCCCCTAAGTGACGACATGATCGCAGGCTGGGCCGCGGAGGGTATCGGGACCAAGCGGGTCGCGCGGCTTCCGGGCAGGCTGCCTGGCCTCTATATGATCCAGACCGACGACAAGGGCGAGCGGAAGTTCTTTTACTGGCGAGAAAACTCGGCCGCGCGCAGCCTGATGGATTTGCCTGATATCGAGGATGTCCTGAATTCGCTGGCCAGCTATGACGTCGTCTATCTCTCGGCGATCACGCTGTCGATTTACAGCGAGGACGGACGACGGCGCCTGATGGCCGCTCTCAAGCGCGCGCGCCTGCTCGGGACCCGATTTGCGTTCGATACCAATTTTCGTGCGCGCGGCTGGCCCGATCTGAGCGTCGCGCGCAGCGTCTACAGCGCGGCGTTCGAGGCGGCCGACATCGTGCTGGCCTCGACGGAGGATTTGCTGCCGCTCTATCCCGGCGAGAGCAACACCACCTTGATGGCGGGCATTTCCAGTCCGGAAGTGGTGTTGAAGCTTGCCGAGCCCGCGACTTTCCTGCGTTTTGCCGGCAATTCGAGCGAGGTGAAGGCCGAACCCGTGACGAGACCTGTCGTTGATACCACCGCCGCGGGCGACAGCTTTGCCGCCGCGTATATTGCCGCCCGCCTTGCAGGCTCGGACCCAATCGAAGCCGCGCGCGCCGGGCATCGTCTTGCCGGCGTCGTGGTGTGCTATCCCGGCGCGATCATCCCGCGCTACGCCATGCCGCCCAACAAAAGAGCCAGGCCGGCGGCCTCTCGCAAGGCATCGCAATGACTGCGACAGCAAGGCAGGAAACGCTCGCGACGCTGTTCAGGCAGGCCAAAATCATTCCCGTGCTCACGATCGAGCGGCTTGAAGATGCGGTGCCGCTCGCCAAGGCGCTCGCCGCAGGTGGCGTTCGCACCTTGGAAGTCACGCTGCGCACCCCGGTTGCGATCGAGGCCGCGAGGGCGATAATGGCCGGTGTGCCCGAGGCCATCGTCGGGATCGGCACCATCCTGAACCCGGACGATCTGACACGGGCTGAGGCGTCAGGCGCCAAATTCGGCATCAGTCCCGGCTCCACGCCTGATCTGTTGAAAGCGGCCGCCGCAAGCGGATTGCCGTTCGCGCCGGGGATCGCGACCGCAACCGAGTTGATGCAGGCGCTGGCGCATGGCTTCGACGTCGTCAAATTCTTTCCGGCCGAGCCATCCGGTGGTATGAAGGCACTGCGTGCCCTCGCAGGTCCCTTTCCGAATGTGCTGGTATGCCCGACCGGCGGCATCGGCGAGGCCAATGCGGCATTATGGCTCACCGAGCCGAATGTGGTTGCGGTGGGCGGTTCCTGGCTATGCCCGGCAGCGGAGATCAGGTCCGGCAACTGGGCCGGCATAACCGCCATGTGCGAGCGGACCATGAAATCGCTGAAACCGGCGTAAAGATAGGTTACAACCGAAGTCGGGTAAGAACCGGGAGAGCGACCATGACAGCCAGCATCGTCGGATGGGCGCATACGCCATTCGGCAAGTTCGACGCAGAAACGGTTGAGAGCCTGGTGGTCCGCGTCGCGACCGATGCGCTGACCGATGCCGGAATCTCCGCCGCCGATATCGACGAGATCGTGCTTGGGCATTTCAACGCCGGCTTCTCGCCGCAGGACTTTACCGCCTCGCTGGTACTGCAGGCCGATCCGCATTTCCGCTTCAAGCCGGCGACGCGCGTGGAAAATGCCTGCGCCACCGGTTCGGCGGCGGTACATCAGGGTATCCGCGCGATTGCGTCGGGAGCCGCGAAGATCGTGCTGGTGGTCGGCGTCGAGCAGATGACGCGGACGCCAGGCCCGGAGATCGGCCGCAATTTGCTGCGCGCCTCCTATCTGCCTGAAGACGGCGAGACACCGGGCGGCTTTGCCGGCGTGTTCGGCAAGATCGCGCAGGCCTATTTCCAGAAATATGGCGATCAGTCTGATGCACTGGCGATGATCGCCGCCAAAAACCACAAGAACGGCGTCGCCAACCCCTACGCGCAGCTACGCAAGGATTTTGGCTACGAATTCTGCCGTTCCGAAAGCGATAAGAATCCATTCGTGGCGGGACCGCTCAAGCGCACCGACTGCTCGCTGGTGTCGGATGGCGCGGCTGCGCTGGTCCTGACGGATTCTGAGACCGCCAAGACCATGGGCAAGGCGGTGAATTTCCGCGCCACCGCACATGCACAGGATTTCCTGCCGATGTCCAAACGCGACATCTTGCAGTTCGAAGGCTGCACGGTCGCCTGGCAACGCGCGCTGCAGTCCGCGGGCGTGCAGCTTTCCGATCTGTCCTTTGTCGAGACCCATGACTGCTTTACGGTCGCCGAACTGATCGAATATGAAGCGATGGGACTGACGCCGAGGGGGCAGGGCGCGCGCGCCATCAAGGAAGGTTGGACGCAGAAGGACGGCAAGCTGCCGGTCAATCCGTCCGGCGGATTGAAGGCCAAGGGCCACCCGATCGGCGCCACCGGCGTCTCAATGCATGTGATGAGCGCGATGCAGCTCACAGGGCAAGCACCCGAGGGCATGCAGCTCAAAAACTCCGAACTTGCCGGCATCTTCAACATGGGCGGCGCGGCGGTGGCGAATTACGTCTCGCTGCTGGAGCCGGCGAAATAGCCACATACGCGCTGCCCGAGGGTGGGCAAAGGCGCAGATGCGCCGTGCCCACCGACACATTCGACGAAATCAAGATGGTGGGCACGATTCGGTTTGCCCACCCTACAGTACGCCACTTCCCGGAGCGTGCATCATGAGCAACGAACGCTCGTTGTCACTGACAGAACTCAATAATCGGATTGCGATCCTGCAGGGCAACATCCGGCAGCTCATCGAACAGGCCGCCGCCGCTTCAGGTGAGCAGAACGAAGCGCGCATCGCCGACCGCATCCATCAGCAGAACGAAGAACTCGAAAGGCTGATCCAGGAGCGCGACTCCCGGGCGAAGAAATAGGGAGAGCGCATACGGCCATACGCTGGGCGCGCCTTGATCTTCGCAACGCCCTGCCGTTACTAGACCCAGAAGCAATAAGCGCGGTCGAAAATGGCCGCTTGTCTGGGAGCAGGCTGATCGATGGGACCATTAGAGGGCATCAAGGTCGTGGACATGACGACCGTGCTGATGGGGCCTTATGCCACCCAGATGCTGGGCGATTACGGCGCCGACGTCATCAAGGTGGAATCGCTCGATGGCGACGTGACGCGGCAGATCGGGCCGACACGACACCCCGGGATGGGGCCGGTATTCCTCAACACCAATCGCAGCAAGCGCTCGATCTGCCTCGATCTGAAAAAACCGGCCGGGCGGGATGCGGTGCTGCGGCTGATCGCATCCGCCGACGTGCTGGTCTACAACGTGCGTCCGCAGGCGATGGCGCGGCTGCAACTTGATTATGAAGTGGTTTCAAAAATCAACCCGCGGCTGAT
>JBJMTR010000333.1:0-3103 GCA_045811565.1 Bradyrhizobium sp. | reverse complement strand
GCGCCCTGATCGCCGGCGGCTCCTCGTCCGGAACGGGCGCGGCGATCGGCGCGCGGATCGTCGCGGGCGGGCTCGGCACCGACACCGGCGGCTCGGTCCGGGTGCCCGCCGCATTGAACGGATGCGCCTCGCTGCGCCCGACCGTCGGCCGCTATCCGCAGGCGGGCATCGCCCCGATCTCGCATACCCGCGACACCGCAGGCCCGATGGCCGCGACCATGGCCGATGTCGAACTGCTCGACCGCGTCATCGCCGGCGGCGACGCCGTTGCGCCGGCTGATTTGAAGCAGGTGCGGATCGGTCTTGTGAAGTCGATGCTGACCAATCTCGACACCGATACCGACGCTGCCTTCCAGGCGGCGGTCGCGGAAGTGAAAGCGCAGGGCGTCACGGTCGTCGAGATCGTGATGCCTGAGCTCGCCGAGCTCAACGGCCAGGTCGGCTTCCCCGTTGCCCTGTACGAAGCCTATGACGACATGGTCGCCTATCTCGCGCACACCGGGACCGGCATCACCATCGAGGCGATGGCGAACGAGATCGCCAGCCCCGACGTGAAGGGCACCTACGATGGCCTGGTGATCCCGCGCAAACTACCCGGTCCCGACGACACGCTGATCGATGCCGGGCCGATCTATGACGCCGCGATCAGGATCGCGCGACCGGCGCTTCAGGCGCTTTACGCCCGCACCTTTGCCGACAATAAGCTCGATGCCATCGCCTTCCCGACCACGCCACGCGTGGCCATTCCCTGCAACCCGGAGTCCAGCAGCCTCGAGAATTTCGGCCTGTTCATCCAGAACACCGATCCCGGCAGCAATGCGGGCATTCCCGGCATCCAGATTCCCATCGCGCAGGGCGAGACCAGCAAATTGCCGATTGGCCTTGAACTTGACGGCCCCGCCGGCAGCGACAGACGGCTGCTTGCGATCGGCATGGCACTCGACGCCGTGTTCGGACGGCTGCCGCCGCCCGGGCGATAGAGGGCTGTTTCGTGATCTTGTAGGGTGGGCAAAGCGAAGCGTGCCCACCATTTCTATCGACATCGCGGAGCGATGGTGGGCACGGCGCAAACGCGCCTTTGCCCACCCTCATATGAGGGCTTTTGAGTCAAGCATCCCGACGGGGGCTTGGATGTGATTTTTTGCATTCGGTGGAGTGGCGGCGCGCGGAGCCATGCGTAGCGCAGCGTGCCGCCACGGTCGGTGCGCTCAGGAACTGGCTTCCGGCGATTTATGCAGTTGCTCACTGCATCACCTCATATCCGGTCGGGCGGTTATAACCCGGTACCCACATTCCGCATGCATGCGGCAAGGAAGCCATCAGGATGAGACCCATCTACGAAGCGGCCTTTTGATTTGGCCCAAGGGTGGCACGGTCATCATCCATTCCGCGCTGACCGCGGCCGAGGCCGCGACGCTGACGCGTTGCTTGAAACGTTACGCCTTCACGGCCTTGAGCACGGCTCCTTCCGGGACCAGGCCGGTTGTAAGGTAGCGCCAGAGCGCCACCATCAGTTTGCGCGCCAGGGCCACGACGGCGATGCGCTTGTTGCGCTTGCTGGCGTTGTTGTGGGTGCGGCTGCGGAACCATCGGGTGAGCGCGCTCTCCGGCTGATGCCGCAGCCACAGCCAGGCCAGTTCGATCGCAGCGCAACGGGCGCGCGGGTTGCCCGCCTTGCTGATGCCCTGATCGCGATCGATCCCGCCGCTTTGCCATGGGCTGGGCGTCAGTCCGAAATAGCTTGCGACCTCACGCCGATTGCGGAAGTCCTTGTAGAACACCTCGCTGGTCAGCGTCGTTGCGAACGCGGGGCCGAGACATTTTAGCCGGAGCAGGAGTCCGCTGCGCTCCGCCATCTGCGCCGCTGCAGGTGCCGGATCCGCTTCAGCCGACGCTTGGGCGAGCCCCTCGAGTTGTTCGCGCACCAGCATCAACCGCGCGTGCTCGTACTTGATCTCGCTCAGCATCTGCCGCGGCACCGCCTGGCCCTGCCAGTCCCGCTGTGTCGCCAGCCAGCTCAGCCAGTCGCGCCGGCGCGGGTTCCCGACCGCCATGCCCAACAGCCGCAGCAGCGCCTTGATCCGGGTGGTGTGAGCGGTCTGTTCCTTGATCAGCCGGCCGCGTTCGCGGCTGGCGCGGCGGGCGTCCTCTTGCTCCGGCGCAGGCACCCGCACGATCCGCACCACCTGCGGCTCACCGCGCAGATACGCCATCAGCGTCCGCAGCATCTTCTCGCCGTCGATCCGGTCGGTCTTTACCCGCCGCGCCCGCTGATCCACCGCAATGCTGGCAGGGTCAAACACGTAGTTCGTGATCCCGGCCGCCAGCAGAAGCCGATGCAGCCAGAACCCGTCGTAGCCCGCTTCGTAGCAACTCACCACCGCCGGGACGGCTCCCAGCGCCCGGGTCGCCCGATCCCGAACCCGACCGATCAACGCCAGCAACTCGGCATGATCGCCACCATCCAGCTTATGGCGGGACATCTTATTGTTATCCGGGCTGTGCAGCGTCACGTGCCAGCTCTTCTGACTCAGTTCGATCGCAACGAAAATTGTGCCACAATGCCCGGCGGTGGGCGTGTCTACGGTCGATGCTTGCATCTGACTCTCCGATGGTTCGAGTGTGGAAACCCAAACCTACCGGAAAGGGCTCGCTCACCGCCCCATAGAATCTACGGACCGTTGCGCGAGTGCCTGCCCTGCTCATGCGCGCGCCTTGTCGCTCGCACAGGCCCGATCTAACATGAGGCCTAACCATAATAATCGTGCGGGCCTGATCCGCATGCGAGGGAGAAAGACCATGAAGGCATTCATGATGGCCGCGGCGATTGTAGCCGGCATCGCTGCCAATGCGGCGAATGCCGCGCCGCTGCCTGAGGCAAAGCCGGATGACGTCGGATTTTCACAGCAGGGACTCGCCCGCCTCGACGATTTTTTTGCACGCGAGATCGCCGCCAAACGTGTGCCCGGCGCGGTGGTCGCGATAGCTCGCGACGGAAAGCTGGTTCAGTACAAGGCGTACGGCCAGCTTGATCCGACCAAAGGCATGCCGATGCCGCTGGATGCCGTGTTCGCGCTCGCGTCGATGACCAAGCCGATGGCGG
>JBJMTR010000332.1:0-3011 GCA_045811565.1 Bradyrhizobium sp. | reverse complement strand
GCTCTCAGGCGGCTATGACACCAATCCCGGGCGCCTGTTCGTGCCGAGGGGCTCGCCGTTCTATGTCATCGCGCCGGAGTTTCTTGCGGTATCCGACTGGGAGCGCCACGCGCTGGTGGCCGATCTCCGCGGCTCGTTCACAGGCTACGGCAACACCTTTCCGCCCCCTGAGGGCACCGTCTCCTCGGCGCCCGTCGATGTCGATCGCCCGGATTTCATCGGCCACGTCGATGGCCGTCTCGATGTCACGCGCGACACCCGTCTGACCGCGCAGGCGCGGCTGCGCGTTGCGACTGACAATCCTGGCAGCCCAAACGTCCAGGCCGGCCTTGCGAAGTTTCCGATCTATGCAACGATCGGCGGCACCTTCGGCTTCGATCAGAATTTCAATCGCCTGCAAGTTGCCGGCGGCGCAACCGTCGATCGCACCGCCTACACCGATTCCAAGCTCACCGACGGCACCTCGACCACCAATGACGACCGCAACTTCAATCAATATGGCGGCGTCGGCCGGATCAGCTATGAGCTGACCCCGGGCGTCAAACCGTTCGTGGAAGCGGAAGCCGATAACCGCGTGCACGATGTCAAGCTCGACCGCAACGGCTTTGCGCGCGATTCCGCTGGCGGCTATGTCAAGGCCGGCACGTCCTTTGAAATCTCGCGGTTGTTGTTCGGCGAGCTCTCGATCGGTTACGCCGCGCGCGACTATGTCGATGCGCGACTGCCCCGGCTGGATGGCCTGCTCACGTCGGCGTCCCTGACCTGGACCGCGACGCCGCTGACGACGGCAAAATTTTATTCCGATACGCAGATCGCCGAGACCACGCTGCCCGGCACCTCAGGCGTGCTGGTGCGCACCTATACGTTCGAGGTCGATCACGACTTCCGCCGCTGGCTGACGGGGGTCGGCAAGTTCACTTACGGCACGCTCGATTACCAGGGCGATGACCGCCACGACAAGATCTACACGCTGTCAGCCGATCTGATCTACAAGATGACCCGCAGTCTCTGGGTCAAAGGCACAGTGCGACGGGACATCCTCGATTCGAATGTGCCGGGATCGAGCTCGGCATCGACGGTGGTGATGCTCGGGGTGAGGTTGCAGAATTGAGGGTGGTGTTGCCCGACCACCTTCGTCATTGCCGGGCAAGAGCGCGAAGCGCGTCTTCGCCACACAACCTGGCAATCCATCCTCTTCGAAAGATGCTCTTGTGACGTTCGATGGATACGCGCGTCAAGCCGCTTCTGACGAGTTGTGGTTGCGGCCTGTGCGAGTGCTTCGTTCTCAACTCGTCACGCCCCGCGGATGCGGAGGCATCCAGTACGCCGCGGCCGCTCCGAATCTCGCTGACGTCTCTGGAACACTGAATCACCCGCTTTCGCGGGTGATGGCGATGAGGGTTGGGTTCGCAGATGCTACCGCGGCAAATCCGTCTTCCCCATCAGGAACGTATCGATTGCCCGCGCGCACAGGCGGCCTTCGCGGATCGCCCAGACGACGAGCGACTGGCCGCGGCGCATGTCGCCGGCGGAGAACACGTTGGAGAGCGAGGTCCGATAGTCCGTCAGATTGGCGCGGACGTTGCCGCGCTGGTCGAGATCGACGGCGAGCGTCTTCAACAGGCCCTCGTGCACCGGGTGCACAAAGCCCATTGCCAGCAGCACAAGCTGCGCCTCGAGCTCGAATTCGGTGCCCGGCAACGGCTTGAGCTTGTCATCGACATGCACGCAATGCAGTTTTTGCACTTTGCCGTCGACGCCGGAAAACTTCTGCGTCAGCACCGCATATTCGCGCTGCGCGCCTTCGGCCTGGCTCGACGAGGTTCGCATCTTCAGCGGCCAGTCCGGCCAGGTCAGGCCCTTGTTCTCATGCTCGGGCGGTGCCCGCATGATTTCGAGCTGCGTGACGGATTTGGCGCCCTGCCGGAACGAGGTGCCGATGCAGTCCGAGCCGGTGTCGCCGCCGCCGATCACCACGACATGCTTGCCGCCGGCGAGGATCTCGCTGGTATCGCCAAGTGGTTCGTTGGACAGGCGGCGGTTCTGTTGCGGCAGGAAATCCATCGCGAAATGGATGCCATCGAGCTCGCGGCCGGGGATCGGCAGGTCGCGCGGGGCCTCGGCACCGCCGGTCAGCGCCACTGCGTCATACTGATGGAGTAACTCGCGCGGATCGATCGCGGCTTGACCGTTTTCTTGCCCGGAGCCACCGACATTGACGCCATAGTGGAAGGTCACGCCCTCGGCTTCCATCTGCGCCACGCGGCGGTCGATGATGTGCTTTTCCATCTTGAAATCGGGAATGCCGTAGCGAAGCAGGCCGCCAGCCTTGGCGCATTTCTCGTAGACATGCACGTCGTGGCCGGCGCGCGCGAGCTGCTGCGCGCAAGCCATGCCCGCCGGGCCCGAGCCGATCACGGCGACCTTCTTGCCGGTCCTGGCGGGTGCGATTTCCGGCTTCACCCAGCCATTCTCAAAGGCCCGATCTGCGATCGCGCATTCGATGGTTTTGATCGTGACCGGATTGTCGTCGATGTTGAGCGTGCAAGAGGCCTCGCACGGCGCCGGGCAGATGCGGCCGGTGAACTCCGGGAAATTATTGGTCGAGTGCAGATTGCGCGCGGCTTCTTGCCAATTGCCCTGATAGACGAGGTCGTTGAAATCCGGGATCTGGTTATTGACCGGGCAGCCGGGCGTGCCCGGCGCCACTGAGCCGGTGCCGTGGCAATACGGAATGCCGCAATTCATACAGCGCGCGGCCTGACCGCGGGTGTCCTTCTCGCTTAGGGGAATGACGAATTCGCGAAAGTGCTGCAGCCGCTCGGGGACCGGCGTGTACTTGCGTTCGTTCCGGTCTATCTCCAGAAAACCTGTAATCTTGCCCATTAGACCTGAAGCCCCTGCACCCGTGCTTTTCTGTCTCATCTCGTCACTTCTAAGACCCTCATCCTGAGGAGCGGCATCTTCGCCGTGTCTCGAAGGATGATGACCGATCGTGGCCTCATGATTCG
>JBJMTR010000331.1:0-12815 GCA_045811565.1 Bradyrhizobium sp. | reverse complement strand
GCACGGCCGTACGCGCTGTCAGTTCTACAAAGGCGATGCCGACTGGCGCGCGGTGCGCGCGGTCAGGGACGCGATCTCTGTTCCACTTGTCATCAATGGCGATATCACCTCGTTCGACAAGGCGGTAGCCGCGCTCGAGCTGTCCGGCGCTGATGCCGTGATGATCGGCCGTGGCGCGCAGGGTCAGCCATGGCTGCCCGGGCAGATCGCGCGTCGGCTGGAGGGCGGGATTGCGGAAAGTGCGCCGTCGCTTGCCGAGCAGCTCAAACATATCAGCGCGCTCTATGATGAAATCTGCAGCCATTACGGCCTGCGCATCGGCCTTCGGCATGCGCGAAAACATCTCGGCTGGGCGCTGGACATCGCCGCCCAATATAGCCGCGCCCCGGCCGCGACTCTCAAGAGCTGGCGGCAAAAGATCCTGACATCAGACGAGCCCTCCAGCGTGCATCGATCGCTTCAGAATGCATTCGACGATTTTGCATGGAGGGCTGCTGCATGAGTTCAGTCGCAGAACATCGCCGTCCCATACCTTCCGAGAGCGAGGCGATCCTCAACGCGCTGCCGAACCCCGTACTACTGGTGGCGCCCGATGGCCGTATCGTCGATGCCAACATGGCTGCCGAATCCTTCTTCGAGATTTCGACGCAGTTCTTGCAGCGGCAATCCCTGACGGAACTGGTGCCGTTCGGCAGCCCCCTGCTGGCGCTGATCGATCAGGTCCGCGCCAGCGGTTCACCGGTCAATGAATACAAGGTCGACCTCGGCACGCCGCGGATCGGCGGCGATCGCCAGGTCGACCTCCATGTCGCGCCGCTCACCGAGCGGCCGGGCCATATCGTGGTGATGCTGCAGGAGCGCACCATCGCCGACAAGATGGACCGCCAGCTGACGCATCGAAGTGCAGCGCGCTCGGTGATCGCGCTCGCCGCCATGTTGGCGCATGAAATCAAGAATCCGCTATCGGGCATCCGCGGCGCGGCGCAATTACTTGAACAGCAGGCTTCCTCTGAAGACCGCATGTTGACGAGGCTGATCTGCGACGAGGCTGACCGCATCGTCACCCTGGTCGACCGCATGGAGGTGTTCGGCGATGACCGGCCGGTGGCGCGCGGTCCGGTCAATATCCACTCGGTGCTCGACCACGTCAAACGGCTCGCGCAATCCGGCTTTGCCCGCAACATCCGCTTTATCGCAGACTACGATCCGTCGCTGCCCCCGGTGCTGGCCAATCAGGATCAGTTGATCCAGGTGTTTCTCAATCTGGTGAAGAACGCCGCGGAGGCCGTCGCCGACCTTGGCACCGATGCCGAAATCCAGCTCACCACCGCATTTCGTCCGGGTGTGCGCCTGTCGGTGCCGGGCAAGAAATCGCGGGTATCGCTGCCGCTCGAATTCTGCGTCAAGGACAACGGCTCCGGCGTGCCGGAAGACCTGCTTCCCAACCTCTTCGATCCTTTCGTCACGACGAAGCAGACCGGCAGCGGATTGGGGCTCGCGCTGGTGGCAAAAATCGTCGGCGATCACGGCGGCATCATCGAATGCGAATCTCAGCCGCGGAAGACCACGTTCCGCGTGCTGCTGCCCATGTTCAACTCAGCCAAGCATTTCGACCAGAGCAATCGCGAGGACGTTTCGGGTACGCCGTCGCATGCCTCACAGGACCCACGATGAGGAAAAGCAATGCCCGCAGGTAGCATACTTGTCGCCGATGACGATACCGCCATCCGCACGGTTCTGAACCAGGCGCTCTCGCGTGCCGGATATGAGGTACGGCTGACCGGAAACGCGGCGACGCTGTGGCGCTGGGTGAGCCAGGGCGAGGGCGATCTCGTCATCACCGACGTGGTGATGCCCGACGAGAACGCGTTTGATCTGCTGCCGCGGATCAAGAAGATGCGGCCGAACCTTCCGGTCATCGTCATGAGCGCCCAAAACACCTTCATGACAGCGATCCGGGCGTCGGAACGCGGCGCTTATGAGTATCTGCCGAAGCCGTTCGACCTGAAGGAACTGATCACCATCGTCGGCCGCGCGCTGGCGGAGCCGAAGGAGCGGGTGGCCAATTCCAACGACGAATCCGAATTCGATTCGATTCCGCTGGTCGGCCGCTCGCCGGCGATGCAGGAGATCTACCGCGTGCTGGCGCGGCTGATGCAGACCGACCTCACTGTGATGATTTCCGGCGAGTCCGGCACCGGCAAGGAGCTGGTCGCCCGCGCGCTGCACGACTACGGCAAGCGCCGCAACGGTCCCTTCGTCGCGGTTAACATGGCGGCGATCCCGCGTGACCTGATTGAATCGGAATTGTTCGGCCATGAACGCGGGGCATTCACCGGCGCCAACACCCGCGCTTCTGGCCGCTTCGAGCAGGCCGAAGGGGGCACGCTCTTCCTCGATGAAATCGGCGACATGCCGATGGAGGCGCAGACGCGGCTGCTACGGGTATTGCAGCAGGGCGAATACACCACCGTCGGCGGGCGGACGCCGATCAAGACCGATGTCCGCATCGTCGCCGCCAGCAACAAGGACCTGCGCATCCTGATCCAGCAGGGCTTGTTCCGCGAAGACCTGTTCTTCCGCCTGAACGTGGTGCCGCTGCGCCTGCCACCGTTACGCGAACGGATCGAGGATCTGCCCGATCTAATCAGGCATTTCTTTTCGCTGGCGGAGAAGGACGGATTGCCGCCGAAGAAGCTCGACACGCTGGCGCTGGAACGCCTCAAACAGCACCGCTGGCCCGGCAACGTGCGCGAGCTCGAAAACCTCGCGCGGCGGCTGGCGGCGCTTTATCCGCAGGACGTCATCACCGCCTCTGTCATCGATGGCGAACTGGCGCCTCCGGCGGTCGTGTCCGGAGGCAACGCGCCGCTCGGCGTCGACAATCTCGGTGGTGCGGTCGAAGCCTATTTGTCCTCGCACTTCTCCGGTTTCCCCAACGGCGTGCCGCCGCCCGGCCTCTATCACCGGATTCTCAAGGAGATAGAGGTGCCGCTACTGACCGCAGCGCTAGCGGCCACGCGCGGCAATCAAATCCGCGCGGCCGACCTGCTCGGCCTCAACCGCAATACGCTGCGCAAAAAGATCAGGGATCTGGACATTCAGGTCTACCGGAGCGGGGGCTAAAGCGCGGTCGGCTGTGGATGCCCTTCCGGCATCGCGAAAGTAAGGGGAGTGCGCGCTTTCGCGGCTATGCGCGCCGCGGAATTGTCGCAATTTGGCAACATTGTGATATGAATGCATCAGTCCGCGGCAGGCGGACATTAAGCTTTTCATCTCACACCCATTGCCGGAATGACCAGCGCAGAGAACTCGGCTCCACCGTTTGACCCGTCGCTTGCCGAACCGAAGGGATGGCCTCTGCGGAAGTGGCTGGCTCCGTTTGCGGTCGCGATCGCGCTGCTGTCGGCGTTCCTCACTTTCGTGGTGCTCAGTGGCCTGACCCCGATCGAACCGACGCGCAACGTCGTCTATTCGTTCCTGCTGATCAATGCCGCGACCATCCTGCTGCTGGTCGGGATCATCATCCGCGATATCTGGCAGGTGGTTCAGGCCCGTCGCCGCGGCCGGGCGGCGTCAAGGCTTCACGTTCAGATTGTCAGCCTGTTCTCGATCATCGCCGTCTTGCCAGCCGTGCTGGTGGCGATCGTCGCCAACGTGACCATCGACCGCGGCTTGGACCGGCTGTTCTCGGGGCCGACACGCGAGGTTATCGAGAACTCACTGATCATTGCCCGCGCGTATACCTATGAACACGCCCAACTCATCCGCGGCGACATTTTGGGGATGGCCAACGATATTTCCCACGCCCGGCCATTGTTCGACCAGGACCGCCGGACGTTTCGCGAGCTGCTCACCGCAAACGCCGCCGCGCGCAATTTGCCGGGCGCCATGCTGATCGACAAGGAGCGCAATATCCTCGAGACGGCGCAGACCGGTATCCGGCAGGAGTTTACGACGCCACCGCAAGAATTCCTCAGCAACGTCGACGAAAACGAGCCGCAAATAGCAGTATTCCCCGAGGCAAACTACGTCGCCGCCGTCATCCGCCTGCGTGCGTTCAACGACACCTTCCTTTACGTGGCCCGGCTGCTCGATCCGCGCGTGATCAGCCAGCTGAAACAGACCGAGGCCAGCGTCGCCGAATATGCTCAGATCGAGTCGCGCCGGCTAGGCATCCAGGTCGCCTTCGCGCTTATGTTCGCGGTGATCGCGCTGACCATTTTGATGGCATCGGTGCTGATCGGACTGAACTTCGCGAATTGGCTGGTCGCGCCGATCCGCAATCTGATGAGCGCCGCCAACAAGGTCTCGACCGGCGATCTCAATACCCAGGTCCCCGTCCAAAAGTCCGAAGGCGATCTGGCGCAGCTCGGCGAAACCTTCAACAAGATGACGCAGGAACTGCGCACCCAGCGCGACGAACTGGTCAACGCCAGCGACCTGATCGACAGCCGCCGCCGCTTCATCGAGGCGGTATTGTCGTCGGCGAGCGCCGGCATTATCGGCATCGACGCTTCCACCAGCGTCGGCATCCTCAATCGGTCGGCCGAAAAGCTCATCGGCCATGCCGAATCGGAGACGCTCGGCCATCCGCTGTCCGACGTGCTCCCCGAACTCGACGACATGATGAAAACCGCGCGCGAGAGTACGCAGCGCCTGGTGCAGGGCCAAGTCACCATCAGCCGCGACGGCCACGAGCGCAATCTGTCGGTGCGCATCAGCGCCGAGCAGACCAGCCACTCCCGCGACAGCTATATCATCACCCTCGACGACATCACCGAGCTGGTCTCCGCCCAGCGCACCTCGGCGTGGGGTGATGTCGCGCGGCGGATCGCCCATGAGATCAAGAATCCGCTGACGCCTATCCAGCTTTCCGCCGAACGGATCCGCCGCAAGTTCGGCAAGACCATCACCGAAGAGAAGGACAAGTCCATCTTCGATCAGTGCACGGATACGATCGTGCGCCAGGTCGATGACATCAGGCGGATGGTCGATGAGTTCTCGCGGTTTGCGCGGATGCCCAAGCCGGTGATGGAAGGCGAGGATGTCGCGGATACCGTCCGGCAGGCCGTATTTTTGATGAAGGTCGCGCATCCCGACCTCGATATAGAAGCCGACATCAAAGAGGACCCGATACGGGCGCAATTCGATCGCCGGCTGATCTCGCAGGCACTGACCAACATCATCAAGAACGCCACCGAAGCGATCGAGCAGGTTCCGCAGGACGAACTGGGGAAGGGGCGTATCGACATCATCGCGCAGCGCGAGAGCGATGACATCGTCATCGACGTGATCGACAACGGCATCGGCCTGCCAAAGGTAGCGCGTGCCCGCCTGCTCGAGCCCTATGTGACGACCCGCCAGAAGGGCACCGGCTTGGGCCTCGCGATCGTCGGCCGTGTCCTCGAAGACCATGGCGGCCGCATCGAGCTCAAGGATGCATCGGATTTCCGGCCGGGCCAGCGTGGCGCCTGGATCCGGCTGCGGTTTGCCGCATCGGGCCACGCCGCCAAAACTGAGACGAAGGAGCGGGTCACGGAGACAAATCAAGTAACAAAGCAGGCAGCGAGCGAGCAGGGCACGGAAAAAAAAGATGCGCCACCCGAGACCGGTGAGACGACAGCTACGACCAATGAATCCAAGATCGAAGCCGCGAACAGGCGAATGACAAGACAGGTGTAACCCATGGCAAGTGACATTCTGATTGTCGACGACGAAGCAGATATTCGCGACCTCGTTGCGGGCATACTGGACGACGAAGGTTTCAGCACCCGTACGGCGCGCGACAGCGATTCGGCGCTTGCCGAGATTGCCAGCCGCCGCCCGCATCTGGTGTTCCTCGACATCTGGCTGCAGGGCAGCAAGCTCGACGGGCTGCAATTGCTGGAGCAAATCAAGAAAGGCAATGCGGACCTGCCGGTGGTTATGATCTCGGGCCACGGCAACATCGAAACCGCGGTCGCGGCGATCAAGCGCGGCGCCTACGACTTCATCGAAAAGCCCTTCAAATCGGATCGGCTGATCCTGGTCGCGACCCGGGCGCTGGAGACATCGCGCCTCAGGCGGGAGGTGAAAGAACTCAAACAACACGCTCCCGCTTCTAGTATTTTGACCGGCCGCTCCGCCTGCATGAACCAGTTGCGCCAGACTATCGACCGGGCCGCCAAGGCGAATAGCCGCATCCTGATCGTCGGTCCGTCCGGTTCGGGGAAGGAATTGGCGGCGCGCACGCTGCATGCCGCCTCAGGCCGAGCCGAAGGCCCGTTCGCGGTCATCAACGCCGCCGCGATCACGCCGGAGCGGATGGAAGTCGAGCTGTTCGGGATCGAAGCGACCAACGGCGAGCAGCCGCGCAAGCCCGGCGCGTTGGAAGAGGCGCATGGCGGCACGCTGTTCATCGACGAAATCGCCGACATGCCGCGCGAGACGCAGAACAAGATCCTGCGCGTACTGGTCGACCAGACCTTCCAGCGCGCCGGCGGCACGGCCAAGATTCATGTCGACGTGCGCATCATTTCCTCGACCGCGCGCAATCTGGAAGAGGAGATCGCCCAAGGGCGGTTCCGCGAGGACCTCTACCACCGGCTATCGGTGGTGCCGATCCGCGTTCCCCCGCTGTCGGAACGGCGCGAGGACATTCCGGAACTGATCGATTATTTCATGGACCAGATATCGGCCGCGACCGGCTTGCCGAAGCGCCAGATCGGCCAGGATGCGATGGCCGTGCTGCAGTCGCATGTCTGGCCCGGCAACGTCCGCCAGCTGCGCAACAACGTCGAACGGGTAATGATCCTGGCCGGCGGCGGCCCCGAAGCGATCATCACCGCCGATATGCTACCGCAGGACGTCGGCTCGATGGTCCCGGCGATGCCGACCAGCAACAACGGCGAGCACATCATGGGGCTGCCGCTTCGGGAGGCGCGGGAGGTGTTCGAGCGCGATTATCTGATTGCCCAGATCAGCCGCTTTTCCGGCAACATCTCGCGAACAGCGGAATTCGTCGGCATGGAGCGCTCCGCGCTGCATCGCAAGCTCAAGGCGCTTGGGGTGGGTTAGTTCGCATTTAGGTCTCGTGTCGGGTGTGAAAGTGCTTTTTCGTCGGTAATCCATGCAGTTGCTTGGGAATATTCATCTCTTTCCCGTGCTTTGGGAAAACCCCACCGGGTTCCTGGGGCGGCGCGTGAACTGGCTTGCCTAATAACCGCGCGTGCCCTCTAATCCCATCGCCGCGCCCGCCGGAGGGGGATCTCAGGGCAGGCCGGCGGCCGGGGAAGGCTCCATCAGAGAGCAGCAACCGGTTCCAATAAAAAGAAGCACAAGACGGCGGGATAAAAACAATGGCGGCAGACCGCGCTCAAAATCTACAAGACACCTTCCTAAATCACGTTCGTAAAACCAAAACGCCACTGACGATCTTTCTGGTGAATGGAGTGAAGCTGCAGGGAATTGTCACCTGGTTCGACAATTTTTGCCTGTTGCTGCGGCGCGACGGTCATTCGCAGCTTGTCTACAAGCACGCGATCTCGACCATCATGCCAGGCGCGCCAATCCAGTTGTTCGAAGGCGGTGAGGATGCTCCGGCTTGAGAGTGAACTGATTGGAACCCTTCAACCGTGAAGGGGGCGCCGATCGTCCGCGGTCGGCTGGGGACAGCGAAACCGGGCGGGTGGTCGTCATCGGCCCCTATTTGCGCATGCGCCGCGGCGACCCCGACGCGCAAAGGGATTCGGCTGTCCGCGATTACGAGGCGCGGATCGAGGAGGCCAAGGGCCTCGCGGCCGCTATCGACCTGACGGTGGCCGACGCCCTGGTTACGCCGATCAGCCAGATCCGGCCGGCGACCTATCTCGGCAAGGGCAAGGTCGAGGAAGTCGTCGGGCTGATCGCCGGGCACGACATCGACCTCGTGGTTATGGATTGCGCGCTGTCGCCGATCCAGCAGCGGAACCTCGAGAAGGCCTGGAGCACAAAGGTCCTCGACCGTACCGGGCTGATCCTGGAAATTTTCGGCCGTCGCGCCAAGACCAAGGAAGGCGCGCTGCAGGTCGAACTCGCACATCTGAACTATCAGCGCAGCCGGCTGGTGCGGTCATGGACCCATCTCGAACGCCAGCGCGGCGGTTTTGGCTTCATGGGCGGCCCGGGTGAGACCCAGATCGAAGCGGACCGCCGGCTGATCGGCGATCGCATCACGCGGATCGAGAACGAACTCAAGAAGGTTCAGGCGACGCGGCGGCTGCATCGCGCCGGGCGGCAGCGGGTGCCGTATCGCGTGGTGGCGCTGGTCGGCTACACCAATGCCGGAAAATCGACACTGTTCAACCGCCTGACCCGCGCCGACGTGCAGGCGGCCGACATGCTGTTTGCGACGCTTGATCCGACCTTGCGCGCGTTAAGCCTGCCGCATGGCGGCAAGGCGATGCTGTCGGACACCGTCGGCTTCATCTCCAATCTGCCGACGCAACTGGTGGCGGCGTTCCGCGCGACACTGG
The DNA here is from genome assembly GCA_045811565.1 of Bradyrhizobium sp. Taxonomy (GTDB): domain Bacteria; phylum Pseudomonadota; class Alphaproteobacteria; order Rhizobiales; family Xanthobacteraceae; genus Bradyrhizobium. Next base: position 4,320 of record JBJMTR010000331.1, on the reverse strand, counting down.
AGGAGGTGCTGGAAGCAGATATCATCCTGCATGTCCGCGACATCTCGCACGAAGATGCCGAGGCGCAGGAGCGCGATGTCGATGCCGTGCTGCGTCAGTTGGGGATTGATCCGGATGCCGGGCAGCGCATTCTCGAAGTCTGGAACAAGATCGATCGCTTCGATCCCGAGCAGCGTGAGAACCTGCGGAACATCGCGGCTCGCCGGCCGCCGGAGCGCCCGTGCTTCCTGGTCTCCGCGGCGAGCGGCGAGGGGATCGAGCAACTGCTCGCGTCCATCGAGGATTGGTTGGCGGCAAAACGGATGACTCTGGATCTGTCGATCGACGCCTCCGACGGCGCTGGCATCAGCTGGCTGCATCGAAATTCGGAAGTGCTCAACAAGCAGCTGCACGACGGACGCTTCGACATGACCGTCCGCGTTGACGAGACCAAGCGGGATATCGTGGTGTCACGGTTCGACGCCGTGCCGCACGTGATGTGATCAATTCTTCGTCGTTCCCACTAAGCCAATCGGGCGCCCAGCGGCGTCCCCAGATAACAGGCTCCGCACGAGCCGGCCCCCGCAACGGCGGCACAAGAAAATAAACGATTGAGCGGGATGACGGTCGGAAAAATCATCCGGCTCCAAGAATGGAGCAGCCGACGAGCGTCGCTCGGCAACTGTCAATTCCCGCTTGCCTGTCTGATATCGCGAGGCGCGCTGCCATAGGCTTTCCGAAAGCAGCGGCCGAAGTGCGGAAGGTCGCTGAAGCCCGCGTGATGGGCGACTTTTCCTATCTCCCAGTAGCCATATTGCGGCTCGCAAAGCATGCGATAAGCGCAGGCGAGTCGATAATTGAGGAGATAAGTTGAAAACGTGGTGCCCTCGGTCTCGAACAGTCGCTGGACGTGCCGGCTGGTCACTCCCAGATGCGCGGCAACATCCGCGACCGAAAGATCCTGACGGCTGCTGTTCTTCATGATGTAAGCCTTGGCCGCATGGAGGCGGGCGGCTGGAAGTCCGCGACCCCCTGCGACATAGGAGGCATCGCGCGTGGCGCCAAGCGTGAGTGCGACGAGATCGGTGACTTGACTGACGACCAGATGTCGAAGCGCGGGCGATGCCGGCGTGTCTTCGGTCAGCAACGCGTTCGCATAGCCGACCAGAAGCTTGAGGGGACTCGTTTCCCGGCGAATAGGTCGCATTACGATGTCATCGATGCCGATCACCAGCGGCGACAGGATCGAGCGCGGAATTCGAAGCACCGTCGAGCCTCCGAAAGCGGGGCGGTCTAACGTGCTCACTTCCGCAGCATTGGTCAGAATGGCCCCGCAACCATAATTGAGTTCGCAGCGGCCGGCCGACACAGTCACGGCGCCACTCGTGTTAATGCGAAGGACGAAATCGTCGTTGCCGTCGTCAGCGATCAGCCGTCGGGTACGGATCATGCGACCGGGCGAGTAGAGACCCGATAGAAGTTGCAAGCCCGGCAGCGAACATGCCGCCATGTCAACCTTCACCGGAGTGTCGAGCCGAGGCAACTCGACTTCGACCTTGAACACTGAAGGAGCAAAATGCTCGCGCCAAATTGTGGCGCGATCCTTCTCCGGCAGGTCATCGGTTGAAAAACGGGAAACTGAGAAATCATTCCGGTCAGTCATGCAGATCGACGTTTCCGTTCTTGCTCATGCGCGGCCGAGCTGAAGTGAGAAGGTCCGCTGCCTCAAAACACAGCGGATCCGTAATCCACGAATCCTGGATCATTCGCGTCAGACAAGAAGAGCACGGTCCGGGAAACATAAACGAACGCACGCGTAGCCGGCCGTTTACAAGAACGCTCACCACCCAGTCAATTATGTTGAACGGTTCGCGTGGACACGCGAACCCGCGAGATTGCAAGCGAGGCAAATCCCGTTTCCGTGCGCCGGTGGCTCGGCTGTCAACCGTGTAGCGGATATACAACATCGTTCCGAAACCTGCGCGAATGTCGTGCTGGGTCAAGTCATTGTCGCTTTTGAACAAGTTCCCGGGAGGTCAATACACCGTTTGGAGGAGGCAGAGCTTTGATGGGTTTCTTAAGAGCGGATTCTACAGCGTCGCCGCGAAAGTAGAATCGGGGAATGGGAATGATCGGAACGGTTGTCGGTGCTGAGAAGAGCGGCGCTTCGCAGGGCGTCAGCAATAACCGGTTCACACCGGGCCTCTCGGCTCTCGCTGCTGCGACAATTGCGAGTGTCGCCATGATGTCGCAAGCATCAGCGCAATCGTTCAACCAGGTCGTCGTGTTCGGCGACAGCACCGTCGACAGCGGCTTCTATAAGGTGGTGGGCAATCCGCGCGGTGGTCCTGCTTTCAATTCTGCTTTTGCAGCCGCCATTGCGGCTGGTGGAACAGGCGCGCCGACCAGTGGGGGCGGGTTGATGAACCCGCAGGTCCTGGCGTCCTATTTCGGGTTGACGGCCAACCCGGCCAACCAGCCGGGCGGCACCAACTTTGCGACCAGCGGCGCGAAGGACACTATCTTCAACAACGCAACAAATGGCGGATTTGGAGCCGCGATCCCTACCACGATACAAATGTCGAGTTATCTCGCGGCGAATGGCGGCCTCGCCAATGGCAATGGCCTGTACTTGATCAGTTCCGGCGGCAACGACGTGGCATTTGCGTTTGGTGGATTCCCGACCAGCCCGACTACCCAAACGGGTAGAATTGCTTATCTGGTGGATCAGGCCAACCTCCTGTCATCCGCAATTGGTAGGCTCGCTTCCGCCGGCGCGCGCACCATTATCGTTCCTGACCAAGCTTTCTCGTTCCCGACAAATCCCCTGCGACAGCAGGCGGAGTTCGCCTATAGCCAGGCGCTGTGGTCGGGGTTGGCCGCAAAGGGCGTCAATTTCATTCCGGCGGATTTCAATGCCGTCAGGGTGGCAATCGCTGCGAATCCATCTCAGTTCGGTTTCCAGTTTATCGGCACTACTCCTGCGGAAACGGCGTGTACCAATGGGGGCTTCGCCACCGCATACGCGCTCCTATGTACCTCAAATGTCAGCTCGCCAGTACATCTCAAAACTCCAGATGCCGGCCAGACTCACCTTTTCGCGGATGACGAACACTTGGCCGCCGGGGGACAGAAGATCCAGGCGGATTATTACTACAGCCTGGTTGTAGCCCCGACCGAGATCTCATTGCTGGCAGAAAGCGCCGTGCAGTCGCGTACCGTCACCGTAACGGGCATTCAGGACCAGATCGGCATTTCCCGACAGCGCCGGACCGCTGGCTTCAACGTTTGGATCAATGGCGATGTCTCCAGCCTGAAAATCAACCCCGCGCCGGGCTTTCCGGGCGATTCCAGCACGCCGCTTTCGGGTACCGTCGCACTCGATTACAAGTGGATCAACGGCTATCTGCTGGGCGCCGCCTTTACCACCGGCGGACAGACGCCGAGTTTCGATCTCGGCGGAAGCTTCAAGCAGAATGAAATTGCCGGCAGCATCTACGGCGGATACGTCAACGGCCCGGCCTGGGCGAGCGTGATCGCAACCTACGGTGCTTTGCACTACGATGTGAATCGCATCGTGCCGATCGGGATTACCTTGCAAGGTAATAGCGCGAAGACCAACGGCTCTAATCTCTCGTTCGCATTCCAGGGTGGCTACGATTTCGTCCGGGGCTATCTGACTCACGGCCCGGTCGCGGGCGCGGTCTGGCAGCGGGCGAGGATCGATGGCTTCACCGAAACCGGCGGTTTCACCGCACTGTCGTTTGACGATCAGACCCGCAACTCCGTCATTAGTTCGATTGGTTACAAGGCGAGTTATGATCTCGGCAGTTTCAGCCCGTTCGCTCAAGTTGTGTGGAATCATGAATTCGCGGGACGAAATCGGACCGTAGCGGCTTCGCTAACCACGATTGATGCGCCGAGCTTTAGGATGCCGACTGTACTGCTGGGTCAGAATTGGGGGACAGGGACGGTGGGCACGACGATGAGACTCGGCGCCGGCTTCACCGGACTTGCATCTTTCACGGCGCAGGCCGGACAGACCGGCGTGACGACCTACGGCGGACGCGTCGGCCTGAACTACATGATCAATTGATGCGCTGTTGTGCGGCGGCTGTCGGCCTCCACCGCTGCCGCATACTTTGCAAGGGCCAGCATTCGATTAGCTCCGAGGCAGGCTTTGTGGTGTGGACGTGGAGGAAAGTGCAGGCTGCGAAGCCGCCATGTACGAAGCTTTTAGACACAAAGGGAATGCAAATGAGCCGAATTAGATGGACGAATTGCTTCGGAGCAGCCGTAGTGCTTTTGAGCTTCGCTTGTGCTCCGGCTGTTGCGGACGAG
>JBJMTR010000330.1:0-3912 GCA_045811565.1 Bradyrhizobium sp. | reverse complement strand
TCGTTATAGGCGACGTCGTCATAGTATGGATAGCCGTAGTCATAATAGCCGTACGGCCAGCCTAAACCTAAGCCGAAGCCGACGGCCGCGGCGGCAATCGGGAATCTCCGATGGTGCCGGAATCCTTGATTGAAGCCGCCCCGGAACGGAGCGGCTGCGAAGCTGCCGCGAAATGCGCCGGGGCCAACCGCCGCGGTGCGAAAACCGCCAGTCCTGATCGCGGCCGAGCGAAAGCCGCCTCCGCCGATCGCGGCCGAACGGAATCCGCCACCACCTATTCCGACTGCGCCACCACGGAATCCACCGCCACCGCCGATCGCGGCTCCTCGGAATCCGCCGCCGCCCATTCCCATGCCGCCGCCACGGAAACCGCCGCCTCCGCCGCCGGCATGGAAGCCGCCGCCACCACCGCCGTGAAAACCGCCCCGTTGGGCTGACGCAGCATCGACGCTGAGAATGCTGACCGAGGCCATCGCCATCAAGGCGACCATCGTCTTACGCAACATGACCATCCTCCTGTATTATTCGCTTTTGAACCCATAACGCTTTCGCGCGTCCGTCTTTTGCAAGCTCAGAAGAAAATCTACGACGCGTTCCGGCCGACTGCTGGTCTATCTTGCTCACTTCTGCGCGACCGGTTCGGCGCGAGACGCGACTAGCAGCCACGGCAAATGCTCTTGATCTTACGATCGATGTTCTTGTTCTCCTCGGCAATCTCGGCATCGCCAGTCTTGTTCGGCCCAGTTGCAGCGGTGCCGCCGGGCCCAGCCGAGCCGGTCGTGACGCCCCCACCGGTATTCGCCCGCGAACCCGATGATTGCGCGGTACCGGCGCTGTTGGTGCCGGGCGGAGGCGGCGAAGCAACTTTCGCGGAATTGCCTGCGCCGCTCGGATCATTGCCGGAGTTGTTCAGCCCGCCCGCACTGCCCGGGCCCGACGGCACGCCGCTGACGCCCGCCGTCCCCGCGCCAGTCGAACCAGCGTTCGGCGAACCGACGGCACTGCCGGTGCCTGCTGTCGGGCCGCTGGCCGCGCCGCCCGCGGTTCCGCCGCTAGCGCCGCCCCCGGCTCCGCCGGCGCCACCTGCGCCGCCACCTTGCGCCAGCGAAATGGCGGGAAATACCAGCATGCCAATCGCCGTGAGGGCTGCTGCTCGGGACATCCTGATCATCGGAAATCTCCTTTTTTCTTTTCGAGCTAACGGTGGCGCGGGCGGCTGGTTCCTCGCCGGAACGATTTCCATCACGCATCATTGGACCGATGTTCGCCGTGACGAACAGCTTCCGACGCTAGCGCAACTGATCGCCTTCGAAGGCAGCGGCGTCACAGAAGATCAAGTGTCCGAAAGATGCGATCATGGCAGCCGATCCCGATCCGTTCGAGCAAGGCCAGCGCGCTGCGCGGGAAAAGATTCCGGCTGAGGGCAATCCCTATCAGGACGGCAGCGAGCAACATGCGCTCTGGGCCGCCGGCCACGAGCAAGTCGCCCGCGCGATCAAGACTAGCGAGTCCGATGGGTCGAATGATGCCTAAGCCGCCACGCTTGTCCGTACGGTGCGGGCAACGTCCCCACACTTTCGTTCGCGACAGCCCGATCATTTCTCGGCAGCCTGGAGCAACGTCCTCAGGCAGGGCACCACTATTGCTGAGTTAAGGCCCGTGGCCGGTGGAAATACGGGAGCTATTCCAGCTATGGTGCGAAACGGTTGAGTTCGGCAGGTTTCACCTGGGCGAGCCCGCCGGTGCAGCAGATGGGTGATGCATGCGTAAACTGATCGCCTTCGATGACGATACCTTCGACAAGCTCAAGCAGTTGGCGCGTGACAGGATGGCGACCTTTCAGGAGCTGGCCGACGAAGCCTTCGCCGACCTTCTCAAGAAGCACGGCATTCCCATCGACCTGAAGGACGCACTTCGAAAAAGCGCAGCCGTTGACCGCGCGCCGGAAAAAACCAAGGCACGATCAGGGCGGGCACGAAAAGCCAAATCCCGACGAGCGGTTGCGATCTAGATCTGTTCGGAAACCGGTACCCGCTTTTCCGGATCATGCTCCGGCTCGGATCTAGCCGATCTTCTTCAAACCGCTTTTGAATCGTGGCCCGTTGGCGACGTAGAATTTTGCGGCGCCACCCATCGCCGCGACCTGGGCGGGCTCGAGCGTGCGGATCACCCGCGCCGGCGAGCCGATGATCAGGGAATGCTCGGGAAACTCCTTGCCTTCGGTGATGACCGATCCCGCGCCGACGATGCTGCCGCGGCGGATTCGCGCGCCGTTCATGACGATCGAACCCATCCCGACCAGCGCGCCCTCTTCGAGCGTACAGCCATGCAGGATCACGTTATGGCCGACGGTGCAGTTCTTGCCGATGGTCAGCGGAAAGCCGCGGTCGGTGTGGCAGGTCGAGTTGTCCTGCACGTTGGACCCTTCGCCGACCTCGATCCACTCGTTGTCGCCGCGCAATACTGCGCCGAACCACACGCTCGCCGAAGTCAGCAAGCGGACCTTGCCGATCACAGTCGCGGTATCGGCGATAAAATAATTTCCGTCCGCGGGCAGCTCGGGCCCCTGCCCGTCAAGTTCGTAGATCGCCATGCATATCTCTCCTCTTCACGGAGACATTGGCACGGCGATCCAAGCGTTTTCAAGCGAAGGATGCCTCGGACTTGGTCCGAGGGTGGCCCCGTCAAAAGGGTATCAGGCCAGCAGCCCGGCGGCGCGCAGCGTCATCAGGAAAAACGTGCCCGACATCAGGCTCCAGAAGCCGGCGATGACGGTGGCCGCCATCACGAACTCAAAACGGCGGCGTTCGATTTTCGCACCACGCAGCGTGTTTCGCATGATGATGAAAGGCGCGGCAAACACCAGGAACGGCACCGCGGCAAAAGTCTTCGGCGCCACGCCATCCTGCAGCAAGCCGAAACCCGCTGGGCGCTGCGCCATGGCCTGATAGCCGCTGGCCAGGGCACCGGCCAGCGCAAAGCCGATGCAAAGCGAGAACAGGGAATTCAACGCATCGGGCGACATGGGACATTTCCGCTACTCAACGAACCGCTTTGCTTTCGCAAAATTGGCGACCGGCCGCCACATCATCCTTAAGGGAAGGTTAACAGCGGCGGGTGACGGCTCGGTGCTTGCGGATGGCTCGCCGGACCAGAATTTCGCTTAAATCATGCGGAAATCCGCCGACGCGGTGGCATATTCGTGAGGTGATTCGGCGCCAGCCTCGAACCATCAGATGCTTCTTCATGACATTGCTTTCGACGGCCCAACATATTGCCCGAGACACACGCAAGAACCCGCGCGCGCATGTGATCCCGATCGTGATCGCAGGCACGCTTACAACAGCCGCGATCGCGCTAGTCACCTATTTGCTGTGGCCGAGCTGGGGCACCAGTCCTTCCAGCAGTCCCGCACGCCTGCCCGTCAGTGTTGGAGCTACGCTGTTCAACGTACCGGCGGCAGCGGTGCGCGTGAAAATACAGCGCCACTCCGGGCCGCAGGAACGCGTCGATCTCTCCTTCACCTATCCCTCGCTCGAGCCGCCCGAGGCGCCAAAGCGCGTCAGCGCAGATACGGTCGAGGAAAAGGTGCAACCGATCGATCGGATATTCGCGTCGATCGCGGCACACCATGACTCGCTCGCGCCGGATGCCCGCGTTCGCACGATCTATCCGCGCTATCTCGAGCAGGTTTCGACGCCGCTCGATGACGGATTGATGCTGCGCGCGTTTCGCGACGGTACGCCTTATGGCGGCGAGGATTTGTTCGCGGCGACCGCCGCTGGCTTCAATGCGCGCTGCACGCGCGACGCGGCAACGCCCGGCATGTGCCTCGCGGAACGCCGCATCGACGGCGCTGACCTGACGTTCCGCTTTCCACGGAGCTGGCTCTCGCGTTGGCGCGAAGTCGCT
>JBJMTR010000329.1:0-15137 GCA_045811565.1 Bradyrhizobium sp. | reverse complement strand
GTCGAGATCGCGCAGCGGCTGCAGGCCCTCATTGCGTCCACCGACCAGGAGCGGCAGGCGCACGACGGTCTCGAAGACGCGGGCGTTGATCGCTTCATCAAGCGAGGTGCCGATCCGTCCGAGAATCCGTCCCCGGAGCAGGTCGAGCATGCCCTGGCCGATGTACAATCCGCCGGCGAGGATGACCAGACCGACAAGCGTCGGCACACTGCGGCTTGGCAGCACCCGGTCATAGATCTCCAGCATGAAGATCGAGCCGGTCAGGTACAACAAGTTGATCATGCAACTCATGATGCCGACGCCGATGAATGCGCTGCGGCAGGCGCGCAGCGCATCACTGAGCTCGGACCGCCGGACGCCGGGAGCGGCTGCTGCCATAAAATCGGTTCTCTTCAAAAAACGTTACGTGTGCGCGATCGCCACGTTGTACCGATGTTTGTGGCCATCGTCCATTTACGTCGCGTTAACAGGAATGCTGTTCCGCAACTGCAACCTTAGCGGCAATTGACGATGAGGCAGCTAATTGGCCGCGGACGCCGGCTTTGGGCCCGATTCTGCCCTGGGAAAAGGCACCAGGACGACGGACATCGAGACCCGGCCGATCTCGCCGCGCAGATCGAGCAGCACTCCGCTCCCCACGCCTAGTCCGATCTCGGGCCGCCAGCGGGTTTGGGCGCGAATGCCCACCCAGTCGCCCAGAGGCTGCCTGAACAGCTGGACCGTCAGGTTCGGGTTGGGGTCCGCCACGACATTGCGAAACGGCCGCGCGATGCCATGGGTCCAATCGGCGGGACCAAGCACGGCGGAAAGTGAACCCGCACCGTCGATGATTTGATGATTCATCCGGAACCAGGTCGCGTCCTCGCCCTCGCGGGCTTCCATGGCATCCATGAACCAGGGTCGGCCGTGCATCGCCCGCGGTGCGCGCGCGGGAAATCGCGTCGGATCGACCGCGTCGGCCTTTTCGTCGACAAATCCGGGTATCTCGACCGCACGTTCGCGCGACAGCGTCACCCGTACGGTGGCGCATGGCTGCGCCTCACCGTCAGCCCATAGCGTGTTGTCGATAACGCTGACACGGCCACCCTCGGTCAGGACAGTTAGCTGTGTTCGCAAATCCGTCATCGGCGTCGGCCGCATGAACCAGGCTGTCGAAGCGACGGCCGTGCCCCATTTGCGCTCCGCTGCCAATGCCTCGACTTCCGCCGTCAGCAGGCTCGCGACAGCCCCGCCCTGCAATCCTGCGAAAGGCCCCGCGGCCAGCGCCGACGGTTTCCAGCGATTAGGGGCGCCAAGGGGTTCGAAGATCGCCAAGCGGGTTTTCCGAGGGTGAGATATATTGAGCGTTGGGTTAGTCTTGAACCAAAGCTGAGTGTCTAACAAAAGGGATTTTGTCACTTTAGATGAACAATATTCACCCACCTCAATCCTCCGATTTGCCCCTTAGGGCGATCCCGCCATTGACGGCGCTGCTCGCCTTTGAGAGAGCCGCCTCGCAATTAAGTTTCCGCCGTGCCGCGCGCGACCTGGCGCTCAGCCCGTCGGCAATCAGCCATCAAATCCGCGGACTCGAGGAGCAGTTCGGCGTCAAACTTTTCGTTCGCGGCGCACGCTCGGTGCGATTAACCGCCGACGGTGAGCGTTATCTCGCGAAAATCTCGGCGGCGCTCGCGGCCTTGCAGGAAGCCGGCCAGGAGTTGCTGCGGCGGCGCCGCGACGGCGGCAGCGAATTGTGGATCAGTTCATTGCCGTTCTTCACCAGCACGGTGCTGATCCCCGCACTGCCCGATTTCAAGCGGCGGAATCCCGGCCTGACGCTTCGCATCGAAGCAACTCATCAATACGCCGATTTCAACGCTTCGCGCGTCGACGTCGCGCTACGCTATGGCCGCGAAAATTCGACGGGTTTGAAATTTGAGCCGCTGATCGAGGTTAGAGGATTGCCGGTCTGCGCGCCCGCGCTGATCAGGGGTGGCCTGCGCAAGCCTGCCGATCTCTCAGGTCAGGTTTTGATACACCTGACCTCGCAGCCGCGCGCATGGCCGGCTTGGCTCAAGGCAGCAAGCAGTCAAGAAGTCACCCCGCGCGGCCATCTCTGGCTCGACAGCGTGCCGGCGATGCTGGAAGCCGCCGAGCAAGGCCTTGGCGTCACTCTCGCGATGGCACCTCTCATCAAGGCGCGGCCGGGATTTGGCAAGAAGCTGGTCGTGCCCTTCGATATCGAGACTGGTCCAACCGAGACAATCTATCTCGTTTCACGCACAGAGCAGGCGCGCGACCGCCGGATTGCCGCGCTGCGGCGCTGGATCGCGGATGCGGTCGGGCGCACCAGTTGGCGCTATGCTCGCTAAAGCGCGATGATTTTTCTTCGAATCGTCATCGCGCTCTCTCTTTTTGTTTGAGCATGATCTCCGCGCAAACGCGTTGCGCGAGGGAGAACTGGTGTCCACTTTTTCCGCGTCATGCTCTAGAAGCGGCCGCCGGTTCGAACCAGCCGCACGACCAGAAGCAGGATGATGGCACCAATGGCGGAATAGACGATTTCCGAGACGAGCCCGCTGCCGATACGGATGCCGAGCTTGGGGAACAGGAAACTCGCGACCAGCGCGCCGGCGATGCCGACAAGGATATCGCCGATTATGCCGAAGCCGGTGCCGCGCACGATCTTGCCGGCCAACCAGCCGGCGATCAGGCCGACAAACAGAATAACGAGAATGCGTTCGTTGGAAATGTACATCTGAAATTCCCCCTGGTTTGCGCGCGCCTTGTTCTCCGTCCTCAGAGAAACGTAGCCGCAATCGGGGAATCTGACGACAGGAATCTGCGAGTATTTTTTTCGCCGGCGGCGCTGTTACGTCGCGGCAACGTCGGGACCTGGCTCGGCCAGGATGCATCGCGCGATTCTGTCCGACGCGATCTGCACATTGGGCGGCAGTTGTTCGATGCAGCGCGGTTGCGCGAAGCCGCAGCGCGGCGCGAACGAGCAATTCATGGGCGCCTTGTCCAGCGACGGCGGCGTCCCGGGAATGGTTTCCAGCCGCTGGCCGCGCTTGGCGCCATGGACGGTGGAAGCCAACAGCCCGCGCGCATAGGGGTGAACCGGCGTGCGCACGATCTGGCCAAGTGTGCCCTGCTCGACGATCTGGCCGGCATACATCACCGCGACGCGGTCACAGATCTCGATCGCCACGCCAATATCATGTGTCACGAAGATGACGGACATACCGAATTCGCGTTGCAATTCACGTAGCAGCAACAGGATCTGGATCTGCACGGTGGCATCGAGTGCGGTGGTCGGCTCGTCCGCTAGCAGGATCTTTGGCTTGCAAGCCAGTGCCAGCGCGATCATCGCACGCTGCCGCATACCGCCGGACATTTCGTGCGGATAGGCGTCAAGCCGGCGTTTTGCCGAGGGAATGCGTACCACTTCCAACATCTCCAGCGCGCGCGCCATCGCCTGGCTTTGGCTCCTGCCTTCGTGACGCATCACGGTTTCGGCGATCTGCCGGCCGATGGTGTAGACCGGATCGAGCGCGAGCGCCGGCTCCTGAAAGATCATCGAGACGGTCTGGCCACGGAACGCCGACAGCTCCTCGTCATCGAGCGCCAACACGTCGCGGCCCAACACCTGGACGCGTCCCGAAATCTGCGTCCGCTTCTTCGGCAACAGCCGCATCAGCGCCCGCAACGTCACGCTCTTGCCCGAGCCGGATTCACCAAGCAGGCCGAGCACCTCGCCCTCGCCGAGCGAAAGCGACAGATCGTTCACAGCATGAACCGTGCGCTCGCCGGTGAAGCGGATGTTGAGGTCGCGGATTTCGACGAGATTGGTCATTGGAGCTTGGGTACCCGACGATGAAAATCGGTCGCGCGCTGGAATGCGGCGCCGATCCGCAGCAGCATGGCTTCGTCGAAGGAGCGGCCGATCAGCTGCATGCCCACGGGAAGACCGCTGCGGGTGAAGCCCGAGGGAATCGAAAGTGACGGCAGCCCCAGATAATTGACCGGCCGCGTGAAGCGCGTCAGCCGCTGGATCACCCCTTCGGCGCCGAGGCTGTTGCCGACGTCGCTCTCGGCGATCGTCGGCGCCGGAACCGGCGCGACCGGTGCAAGCACCGCATCGGTGCCATCGACGGCGGCGAGATATGCCGCCAGCGCCGGACCGCGCCAGCGCATCGCTTCAAGGTAGGACACGGCGGGAACGGCAAGCCCGTTCTGCAACCGCATCAGAACTTGAGGGCCGTAATCCTGCGGCCGCTCGATCATCCATCGCTTGTGAAACGCGGCGGCTTCCACCGCAAGCACGAGCTGGCAAGCCGCGGTGAGCTGCCGCTGGTCTGGCAGTTCGACCTGAACGGTTTCGGCACCCTCTTTTTTGAGGACCGCGATGGTCTCGTCGAGAACGCGCGCCACCTCGGAATCGAGATCGTCGACATAGAAGGCGGTGGGCACGCCGATCTTGAGACCTTTGATCGAAGCTTTGGTCGCAGCCATGTAATTCGGCACCGGCAACGTCGACGCCGTCGGATCTTCGGGATCGGCGCCCGCCATCAGTTCCAGGAGCAGCGCGCAATCCTCGGCGCTTTGCGCCAGCGGTCCGATGGTGTCGAGCGATTGCGACAGCGGCATCGCGCCGGCGCGGCTGACGCGACCGACCGTGGTCTTCAGCCCGGTGACGCCACAGAAATGCGCGGGCATCCGGATCGAGCCGCCGGTATCCGAACCCAGGGCTGCGAAGGTCAGCCGCGCGGCGACCGCTGAGCCCGAGCCGGACGACGAGCCGCCGGTGATATGGTCGACATTCCAGGGATTACCTACCGCGCCGTAATGCACGTTATGGCCGGTCGGCCCATAGGCGAACTCCACCATCTGCAGCGAGCCGAGCCTGATCATGCCGGCATCCTTCAACCGCTGCAGCGCGGTCGAGGTCGTGGTAGCGACGAAATCGCGGCGGATCAACGAGCCGCAGGTAACGACCTTGCCGGCGTCGTAATACATGTCCTTGTGCGCCAGCGGAACCCCGTGCAGCACGCCGCGGTTGTTGCCTTTCGCCAGGGCCGCATCCGCATCGTCGGCTGCAGCCAGCGCCGCGTCGTCCTCGATGGCCATGAACGCATTGACGCGCGGCTGCCATTGCTCAATCCGACGCAGACAGGATCGCGTCACCTCGCGCGAGGAAACCTGCTTTTCGGCAATAGCCTTGGCGACCGACACCAGCGACATCAGGGCGGGTTCGGTGCTCATTTCGACACCTTCGCGGTTTGCGCCAGAAGAAAGCTCGCAGGCTCGAGGTCGAACGGCAGCGTGCCGGCAATCGCCGCAAAGCCTTCGAAGGCCGGACCGATCGAATTGGCGATGCGCGCGGCAACTTCGGCGTCCGCGGGCACGTCCGCGACATCGGCCATCGCTTTGACTTCTTTGGGACTGGGTTTCGTCATGCCGCGTTTGCTCCCTTTGCCGGCGCACGGCTGTGCCCTGAACCGGGAATGGCCATGTAGCACGCCGCTTGATGGCCCATTCTATCGAGCGCGGTGAGTTTTGGAGTGGCTTTTGCGCAGATCGGCTCCGCAAATGGACAGCGGGTGTGAAACCGGCAACCCGGCGGCGGATCGATCGGGTTGGGCGGATCGCCCGAGATCGGCGGCGTCTCGGTGCGGTTGTCGGGATCGGACGACGGCATGGCCGCCAATAGCGCCCGTGTGTAGGGATGCGCGGGCGCGTCCCACACCTGGTCGACCGGGCCGAGCTCGACCACCTCACCGAGATACATCACCAGCACACGGTCGGAGATGTAGCGCACCACATTGAGGTCGTGGCTGATGAACAGGTAAGTGAGGCCGAATTCGCGCTTGAGGTCCACCAGCAGATTGAGCACCTGCGCCTCAACCGATTTGTCCAGCGCCGACACCGCCTCGTCGAGGATGACGAGCCGCGGCGACAACGCCAAAGCCCGCGCAATGTTGACGCGCTGGCGCTGCCCGCCGGAAATCTCGTGTGGATACCGGTTGGCAAAAGTTTCAGGCCGCAGGCCGACCTTGCCGAGCAGTTCGCGGGCCAGCGTGCGTGCTGCAGCATCCGCCATGCCGTGCACTTTTGGGCCAAACGCAATCGATTCCTCGATGGTGAGGCGCGGATTGAGCGAGGCGTAACTATCCTGGAACACCATCTGCATGCCGCGGCGCAGTTCGCGTAACGACAATGCGCGGCCGACCTGCAGGCCGTCATAAACGATATCGCCGGCGTCACGCTTCATCAGATGCATCAGCAGCCGTGCTGTGGTCGACTTGCCGCAACCGGATTCGCCGACAATGCCGACGGTTTCGCCTTTGGCGATCGAGAAGGAGACATCGTCGACCGCACGCACGGTCTTTCGCGCGCTGAAAAGATCGCCCCGGACCGGGAAATGTTTCGTCAGCCCGTTGACCTGCAGAAGCGGTTGCGCCGCGCCGCCGATATCTTCGACGGGCTTTAGCAGTTCAACGGACGTGTCGGTTTCGCTCATCGCGTCAGTTCCGGATGTCCATGGCGCTGCGCATGCCGTCGCTCAGCAAATTGAAACAGATCGAGACCGCAAAGATCATCACGCCCGGCAAGGCAGCGACCCACGGATTGATATAGATCGCGGTGCGCAGCGTGTTGAGCATCAACCCCCATTCCGGTTCCGGGGGTTTTGTCCCGAGGCCGAGGAACGACAATCCGGCAGCCAGGATCATCGAAACCGAAATCAGGCCGGTCGCGTAGACAAAGATCGGTCCCAGCACATTGCCGAGCATGTGCACGCGCATGATGGTGAAGGGGCCGGCGCCGGAGGCGCGCGCGGCTTCCACGAAATCCATATTGCGCACGCCAGTGGTGACGCTTTCGGCGACGCGGGTGATCTGCGGCACGAACACGATCGTCAGCGACACGATCGAGTTGACGATACCGGCCCCGAGCGCACCTGATATCGCGATCGCCAGCAGCACCGAGGGAAAGGCGTAGAATACGTCGACGGTGCGCATGATCGCGGTGTTCAGCTTGCCGCCGACGTAACCTGCAACGAGCCCGAGCGAAGTGCCCATCACGAAAGCAAGGATCACCGGCAAAATGCCGATGACCAGCGACAGCCGCCCGCCGTAGATCAGGCGCGCCAGCATGTCGCGGCCGAGCTCGTCGGTGCCGAGCGGATAATTCGGCGTGCCGATATGGCGAAGCCTTCGGATCATCGAGCCCTGATAGGGATCGGCAAGCCCGAGCCACGGCGCGCACAAGGCCGAGACGAAGATCACGATCAGAATAAGGGCGCAGACCATGCTGACCTTGTCGCGTGTGATGCGGCGGCCGACGGTCGCCCAATAGCCGCGCGCCCTGGTGGCCGGCGCGGCCTGCAGGGCTAAATCTGTGATCACGCTCATGGGGTGCTCCTCATCGTCAGCTCCGCTTGATGCGCGGATCGATCGAGGCTTGCGCGATATCGACCAGAAGATTGAGCAGCACGAAGAACAGCGCCAGCACCAGGATCGTGCCCTGCAACAGCGGGAGATCGCGCTGGAAGATCGCCGAGTTCAGCAACAGTCCCGACCCTGGCCACGAGAACACGGTCTCGATCAGGATCGAGCCGCCGAGCATGTAGCCCAATTGCAGCCCCATTACCGCAAGCGCGGTCGGCGCCGCATTCTTGACGACGTGGCGAAATACCTCGGTCTCGCGCAGGCCCTTGGCGCGCAAGGCCTCGACGAAATCTTGTGACAGGATATCGCCGGTCAGCGCGCGAACGGTGCGGGTGACAATGCCCATTGGAATCACCGACGTCGTGATCGCGGGCAGGATCAGGTAGCGGAAATGATCCCAATCCCAGGCCCATGCGCCGGAGCCGCCGGGACCGGCGCCGACCGCGGGCAACCAGTTGAGCTGCACCGAGAAGATGATGACCATCACCATGCCGAGCCAATAGTGCGGCACGGACACGCCGGCGATCGCAAACGATGTCGCCAGCTTGTCGATCCAGGTGTCTCGGAAATAGCCTGCGATCAGGCCAAACAATAACCCGAGCGTGAATCCGATCAGCGCGGCCGCGATCGCCAGCGTGACGGTGTTGCCGACTGCGCGCATCACTTCGGTCAGCACGGGGCGGCCGGTGGCGATGGAATGGCCGAGATCGCCGTTGACCGCACGCCACAGCCACAGTCCGAACTGAACCGGCAGTGGGCGATCGAAACCGTAAGCCGTGCGCAATTGCGCAGCCAATTCCTGCGACGCGTCGGCCGGCAGCACGGCGACCAGGGGATCGCCGGGCGTGATGTGGACCAGCAGGAAGCAAACCAGCGCGACGCTGATCACGATCGGAATGACGTAGACGATACGTCTGGCGATGTAGGCAAACACGAGTCACTTTCTTCTTCCCTTCTCCCCTTGTGGGAGAAGGTGCCTTCGCGAAGCGAAGGCGGATAACGGGTTCTATCCGCGGATGCAAGACAGTTCAGATGAAGGATGTTCGTCCGCGGAAGCAGACCCCTCACCCGGCTTCGCTTCGCGAAGCCACCCTCTCCCACAAGGGGGAGAGGGCAAGCAGCGGTCACGCCCGCCAATCACGGCGCCATGGAAATGGGCGAGAAGTCCACGAACCAGCTCTTCGGCTGCACAAAGCCCTTGACCTTCGGGCTCATCGCACGCGGCGCCACGTCGTGGGCGACGTAGAGGAATGCCGCGTCATCGACGGATGCCGCATGCAGCTCGGCCAATGCCGCGTCGCGCGCGGCGGGATCGAAGGTCTGTCGCGCCTTGGTGACCAGTTCATCGAACTTCGGATTGTTGATGAAGCCCCAATTGTTCGATACCGGCGGCGCCATTGACGATTGCAGGAAGCGCACCATGGCAAAGAACGGGTCCATCGCCGCATAGGTGACGTTGGTCGCATTGGCGCCGTTGGCGCTGGGATCCTTGACGCCGCGCCGCCAGTTGGTGAACAGCGTGTTCCATTCGATGACGTCGAGCTGCACGTCGAAATAGCATTCGGCGAGCGCCTGCTGCAGATATTCATTCATCGGCAGGGGCAGCATCTGGCCCGATCCCGAAGCCGAGGTCTGGATCTTGACCGTGAGCTTCTTGTTCGGGCCGAATCCGGCCTCCCGCATCAGCTTCTGCGCGGCAGGCTTGTCATACTTGATTTCGAACGCCGGTTTTCCGCGCCAGGGATGGCCGGGCTCGAAGGTGCCGGTCGCCGGCACCATCAGGCCGGCAAGCAGACCGTCCCGCAAACCCTCGCGATCTACGCACAGATTGGCCGCCTTGCGGACGCGGATGTCGTTCCAGGGGGAGCCTTCGATCCGCGAGAACTGCCAGGGCCAGACGTGCGGCTCCTCATTGCTCTGCAGCGCGAAACCGCGCTGCTTGATTTCGGCGACTGCATCGGGCGCCGGCGCTTCGACCCAGTCGACCTGACCGGAGAGCAACGCCGCGGTGCGGGCATTGGCTTCCGGCATCGGCAGCAGCACCATCTTGTCGACCTTCGGAACGCGCGCCTTGTCCCAGTAGTTTTCGTTCTTGACAAGTTCGAGCCGCTCGCGCGGCGTGAAGCTCGACATTCTCCACGGGCCGGTGCCTGACGCATTCCTGGCGAATGCCGTCCAGGCGGCCTGCGATTTCGCCTTGGCGTCCGCGCCTTCGGCGGCGTCAAAAAACTTCTGCCACTTCGCCGGGCTCGCCATGAACAAATTGGTCAGATTGATCGGCAGGAAGCTGTCTGGCTCCTTGGTGGTCAATTCCACCGTCATGTCGTCGATCTTGCGCGCGGAGGCCAGCGTCGGCATGCGCGAGGCGGTGACGCCGACCTGGCTCGGATCGAATTGCGGCGCGTCCTGCTTGAGGACTTTCTCGACATTCCAGACCACGGCGTCGGCATTGAAGGGCGAGCCATCGTGGAAGCTGACGCCGGGACGAAGCTTGAACGTCCACTTCTTCTTGTCGGCGTCATCGACCTTCCATTCGGTCGCGAGCCCCGGAATCATCACGCTCGCCTTGTCTGATGACGAGAGGTCCCACATGGTCAGGCCGTCATACATGGTCAGGCCTGTGAAGCGGTTGCCCTCAAAACCCTGATCGGGCTGTCCGAGTGTGCGCGGTATATCGGCTGCCGTCATGCCGATGCGCAGTACGGTTTCAGCACCGGCGAGCTGCGGCAGCCCTGTCGCCAGCGCTACCGCCAGCATCATGGCCGTCGATGTTTTCTTGGTTTTCCTGTTACGCATCGCAGAGATCCCTTCAACTTCAGGTGACTAATTCTTGGGCAAATGCATGCAATGCCCGTGCCAAAAGAGATAGTTCTTCGCTTGATAACCGTCCGATGCGTCATTTCTTCCGGCTTCGCACCAACAAACGACACCGATGCCTATTCTGGCATCAAGCTTGCACGTTGGCATTAGGTATTTCAAATCCAACGGAGCTTAGTTCATGCGCGCCCATACTTCGATCCTCACAGCCGCGATCGCACTCGCGATTGGCGTCGGCTGGCCGGCCAAGCCGGCGTATGCCGAATCCGTGGTGCGCTACGGCATTTCAATGGCAGACATTCCGCTGACCACGGGTCAGCCGGACCGCGGCGCCGGCGCTTATCAGTTCACGGCCTACACGATCTACGATCCTTTGGTCGCCTGGGAGATGGACGTCGCCGATCGCCCCGGCAAACTGGTGCCGGGCCTCGCCACCGAATGGAAGGTCGACGAGGCGGACAAGACCAAATGGCGCTTCAGCTTGCGCAAGGGCGTGAAATTCCATGACGGCAGCGACTTCGACGCCGACGCGGTGATCTGGAATCTCGACAAGGTCTTAAACGACAAGGCGCCGCAATTCGACAAGCGCCAGAGCGCGCAGGTCAAGACCCGCCTGCCCTCGGTCGCCAGCTACGCCAAGATCGACGATTTCACCGTCGAGATCACGACCAAGACCATCGACTCGTTCTTCCCCTACCAGATGCTATGGTTCCTGGTCTCGAGCCCTGCGCAATATGAAAAGCTTGGCAAGGATTGGGACAAGTTCGCCAGCCAGCCGTCCGGCACCGGGCCGTTCAAATTGACAAAACTGGTGCCGCGCGAGCTCGCCGAACTAACCAAGAACGAGGATTACTGGAACAAGAAGCGGATTCCGAAAACCGACAAGCTGATTCTCATGCCGATGCCGGAGGCGCTGACGCGCACCAACGCGCTGCTTGCCGGACAGGTCGACCTGATCGAAACGCCGGCGCCGGACGCGGTGCCGCAGCTGAAATCAGCCGGCATGCGCATCGTCGACAACATCACGCCGCATGTCTGGAACTATCACCTGAGCGTATTGCCCGGCTCGCCCTGGACCGACATCCGCCTGCGCAAGGCGCTCAATCTTGCGATCGATCGTGATGCCGTTGTCGGCCTGATGAACGGTCTCGCCAAACCCGCCAAGGGCCAGGTCGACCCATCGAGCCCATGGTTCGGCAAGCCGAACTTCGAACCGAAATACGATGTCGCTGCGGCAAAGAAACTGGTCGAGGAAGCCGGCTATTCCAAGGAAAAGCCGCTGAAGGCGACCTTCATCATCGCGCAAGGCGGCACGGGCCAGATGCTGTCGCTGCCGATGAACGAATTCTTGCAGCAGAGCTTCAAGGAGATCGGCATCGAGATCGACTTCAAGGTGGTCGAGCTCGAGACATTATATACCCACTGGCGCAAGGGCGCGGCCGACGAAATGAATGCCGGCATAACCGCCAACAACATCGCCTATGTGACCTCGGACCCGCTCTACGCCATCGTCCGCTTCTTCCACTCCGGCCAGATCGCGCCGGTCGGCGTCAATTGGGGTGGCTACAAGAACCCGAAGGTCGACGCCCTGATCGACGAAGCCAAGCGGACTTTCGATCCGGACAAGCAGGATGAGCTGTTGGCACAAGCGCACGCGCAGATCGTCGACGACGCCGTGCTGGTCTGGGTGGTGCACGACACCAACCCGCATGCGCTGTCGCCGAAGGTGAAGAAATTCGTGCAGGCGCAGCACTGGTTCCAGGACCTGACGACGATCGGGCTGGAGTAACATCGGCAAACTCTGCGTCGTTGCCGGGCTTGACCGGGTCAAGCCCGCGCATGACGACCGGAGTGTAGGGTGGACAAAGGCGCTCTAGCGCCGTGCCAACCAATCCTCCACTGGATGATCGCGTGTGGAACGGCGGGCCCGCTTCGCTTTGTCCAACCTACGAACTGTTCACGCGCTATTTCGTCACCAACGCAAACGCGCCATTCCAGTCTTCCGGCGGCGGATTTGTCTGATAGCCGCGGATCCGCGCTTCATAGAGATTGTACAGCAGCTCGAGCGAGTTGGCCTCGTCGGTCTTGCGACCGCGCTCGATCGCCGCCAGCGCACCTTCCCAGTCCCGGCTGCGATAGCAGGCCAGCATCTCGATCGTAAGGTTGCGCAGGCTCTGGAAGCGGCCGGATTGCGCGACGTGCTCGCGCCCGGCGATGGCGTAGATCACTTCGGGCTCCTTCTTGCCCTTCACCATGATGAAGTCGAGCTCGAGGATCGCGAACTTCTCCTTCACCCCAAGCGCCGTCTTTGATCCTACGATGATTGGGAAACCGTATTCCTTGGATTGTCCTTCGAGGCGCGACGCCAGATTGACGCTGTCGCCCAGCACCGAATAGTCGAAACGAAGATCCGAGCCCATATTGCCGACCACGCAGACGCCGGTGTTGAGCCCGACGCCCACATTGAGCGGAATGTAGACGTGGCCGCCCTCCTGGGCCTCCTGCTCGCGCTGCTTGTTAAGCTCGTCAATCCGCTCGAGCATGTCGACCGCAGCCTCGCAGGCATTGATCTCATGCTCCTTGTCGTCGAGCGGCGCATTCCAGAACGCCATGATCGCGTCGCCCATGTACTTGTCGATGGTTCCCTTGCGCGCGAGGATCGCGTTGGTCAGCGGCGTCAGAAACCGGTTCATCAGTTTCGTCAACCCCTGCGGATCGTGCTTGTAGGATTCCGAGATCGAGGTGAAGCCTCTGACGTCCGAGAACATGATGGTCATCTCGCGCTCCTCGCCGCCGAGCACGAGCTTTTCCGGGGACTGCGCGAGCTGCTCGATCAGCGCCGGCGAAAGATATTGCCCGAATGCCGAACGGATCTGCCGCCGCTGTGCCTGCTCCCTGACGAAGCTTGAGAAGATCAGCGTGAGGTAGATCGCGGTGGTCGACATCAAAGGATAGGTGAAGTCGATCAGCAGTTTGTGCTGGGTGTAGAAATACCAGGACGTTCCGGCCAGCGCGGTCGCGAACACCGCACCGAGGCCGACCAGCGTGATCGGTCCGAACAGCGGGGCAAAGGCGATCACGAGCAATCCGAACACAAGCGCGGTAGCGAATTCGATCGAGATGCCGTAATCCGGCTGTGAAACTCCCGCGCCGGTCAACGCGCTCTCCAGCACCTGGGCATGGATCTCCACGCCGGGCATGGCGCGAGAAACCGGCGTGGTCTTGATGTCGTTAAGTCCAACCGCGGACGTTCCGATGAGCACTAGCTTGCGATCAACCATGTTGACCGGGACATTCCCATCGAGCACGTCGGCTGCCGAGAGATAGATCGAGGGATCCTGATCCGCAAAATGCACCCAGACCTGGCCGTTGCGATCGGTGGGCACTTCCAGACCCCGGACAGCAACGCTCCTGATGCCGGTTTTTTCGGATTTGATGATGATCGTGGGGGTCCCAGTCACCACCCGCAATATCTCAAAACTTAAGGATGGCACCATCGCGTCCTGGGCCAACATCATCATCGGCACCCGCCGGACAATGCCGTCGCGCTCGGTTTTGATCGTGAACAGGCCGCGCCCGGCAGCCGCCTCCTCCAGAACGGGAACATTGCGCAGGAGGCCGGGAAAATCGAACAGGAAAGGTTGGGGTTCCCCGCCGAGCATGGCTACCCCCGTCACCGGAAGTGTCTTGTCGAACAGCGGATTAACTTCAGCCAACCCGGTTTCGCCCAATACCACCCGCGAGCGCCGTATCGCATCGGCGAGAATTTGATCGTTGCTCGGCAACGCGCGCAGCCTGCTCCTGGTTACCTCGTCGAGATACCTGATCGTGTTGGCGGCAATGTCGGGATTGAGGCGGTCGGGCTCCGAGAACATGATGTCGAACGCGATCACGGCGGCGCCGAGCTTGCTCAGATTGATGATCATGTCCGCGATCTGGGTCCGCGGCCACGGCCATTGGCCGAATTTCGCCAGGCTCTTTTCGTCGATATCGACGATGGTGACCGGCCTTGCGGTCTTCACCCGCGGCTCGATCAGCTGGAAGCTGTCGAAGGTCCTGACCCTGAGTTCCTCGACCGGGGGCGGATCGAAAACCCGCAGCGCGGCGAAGGCGACCAGCAGCGCAACGCACGCCAGCCGGGCGTAGCCAATGCGCCTCTTGAACCAAAGCCGTAGAGCCCTCAGTCGCTTCATGCCGTCTGGATATCACGCCTGCATCGGCGGATCACGCGCGGACTTTCAAGGCCGCGTCATGCCCGCCATCGCTATCAACTCCCGCCGGGATGAAAGATGAAGTCATTGGCGGTGAGGCTCGCGGTGGAAACACCGTGAAGGACGATCGTGTCTGCGGCATCTATCGTTATCAATGTGTCAGCTGGATTTGTCGGCGATACCGCCACATGCTGGCTCATCCAGCCGGCAATATCGTCCGTCGTCACGAACGCGGACAGGTCGATATGGTCCTGGCCCGGTGTGAAATCCGTGACGATGTCGTGGCCCACGTTCTTGGCAAAGACAAAATTGTCCCGCCCGATGCCGCCGGTCAGCGTGTCGTCGCCGCCCGTCGAGAAGATCAGGGCGAGGGGGTCGTCGATACCGGCCGATGCCAGCGTCACGGCCGCGGTCGGCGCATCATTTGTGCCGGTAATGTCGATGGTCAGCGTCGTCGTCGACGTGCCGCCGTCACCATCGGACTCGGTGTAGCTGAAGACGTCGCCGGCGTGCGTGCCTTGCGCCAGCGCGTCCGTCGCCGGCCTGTCGTTGTCCAGCATATAGGTCCAGGTGCCGTCGCCATTGAGAACCAACGACCCGTATGTACCCTCGATCGTCGTGCCGACGCACCCGGAAAGAACGCCGCTTTCCGTCCCCGCGACAGCACCCACGACCACGT